>NZ_JBFRDK010000060.1:0-32949 GCF_052113545.1 Paenibacillus sp. TAF43_2 | reverse complement strand
CTCCATAGGCCGCAGCTGAGCGATGAAATTCCTCATTTGCTTCTGAGCCAAATTAGACATATTGACGAGCTGCTCGAGCACAGAATCCGCTCGTTCGCGATCAACCTGCTGCAGCTTTGGAAGCGATGAAGCGCACATATGGATAGCGAATAACTGCTGGCTTACCGTATCATGCAAATCCCTTGCCAAACGCTTGCGCTCCTCGAGCACTGCCGCTTCATTAGAAGCAGACTCCGTCATCACATATTCTTCGCCGCGAACTTGCAGCCATTTCATCTTTTCTTCCATCTGCTGAGCGAGCTCATTAAACTCACGATAAACCTCATTAAATGAATTATGTCCGCCCTCTGTAATCCGAACGCCGTAGTTGCCGTTTGATGCTTGCTTCAGCGATAAATGAAGCGTATCAATTCGGCGTCCAATGCGCTGTGCCGCCCAGTAACCGAACGCCACGCTGACAAGGAGGAAGACGGAGGCAGCCCCTAGGCGCACTTCCGTCTTATTGACTTCATCTAAGAGTCCATTCCACACCACCGCTCCAAGTATTAGAGACACGGTTGATGCGATGACAAACATTCCGATGAGCTCCCACTTTCCGCTCCTCAAAAACCGAACCATCATACTCGAATCACCCTACCTTTGTAACACGAACATCTCCGATAAACGTGCTGACGACCAGCTTAATTTTTTTGTTAGCTTCCTGATAAGTTGGCGATTGGATATTGATATTCGTAAACAATCCGCCTTCTTTCTGGCCAAGCACCTTCACATCGCCAATAAAGGCGCTTGATACAACCTGTACGCCTACTTCATAATCATTCGGAACGTATACCTTTACATCGCCAATAAATGATGATACATGAATTTTGGTTTCGCCCATGGATACTTGTGCCTTTGTTAAATCAAGCACGGTATCGCCGATGAAATGGGAAATATTAAGCGGCTTTAAATCCCAATAATCATGACCGATATGAATATCCCCAATAAACCCGGAGCGATTCTGCACATTGGAATCATTATGGTTCCACCATTCCACATGCTCCTTATGATTTCGTTTCCATTCTTTTTCATTTTTTTTGTATTCTGATTTATGGTGATTTTTCCATTCCTTATACTCTTTCTTGGTGGCAGAAAAATCATCATATGGTTTGTTTGATGCGCTTTCCTGCTTCTCTTCCTTAGTGTGCGTGTCCGCAGGCTGCTTCGTTGGATCAGGGTGAAGAGGCGGCGCTGGCGGAACAGACGCTTCATCTGTGTAAGGGCGGTATGATTTCCAATCATCTGTTGGCGGAGTTTGGCGTTTTGATCTTGGTCTCCAAATAATATTGATCCCGACTAAAATCACAACTATTGGCCAAATGTAAGGAATGATGTCGCCAATAGACCATGAGAACAAGTTTAAATTGCGTCCCAAAAATACACATCCGATTAATAGGACAATCGCGCCCCACCAGCTCGAACCCGAGCCGTACGTTCTGCTGGACAACAATCCGCGAATACCTACAATCATAACGATTACAGGCCAATAGGTAGAAAATAAATCTCCAATATCAAAGGTCACATGACCCGTTTGATTCAGTAAAAACAAGACGCCAACTGCAATGATGATTAACCCGGTGAATAACCGGTTTGCGAAGTTTCCGTTCATGCGGCACCAGCTCCTTACGATTCCATCGTCGTTTGATATTCTTAGTATAACGGACAACATGCAATAGAAAAAGGGACGACCGATTGAATTGTTAGTCAGTCTCTAGACTGAGCTTTTGTTGATTCTATCCATTTCAAACCTAACATGCGTCATGAAACGTAACGCAGAGCGTTGACATTGTTAACGTCTTCTATTTATAATGATGAACGGATTAAGAAAATAGAGACTGCTATGCATGAATATTAGGAATAGGAGATGAAGAAATGGACGTTATCGAACTGTCAAAAGGACTAGATACCATCTGGGTCGTTTTGACAGCAGCCATGATCTTGCTCATGGAGGGCGGTTTCGCATTGCTTGAAGCAGGGTTTGTCAGGCAAAAGAATGCCGTCAGCATCATCATGAAGGTTTTTGTCGACATCGCTTTCGGCGCACTCGTTTTTTACTTTTTTGGCTTCGCACTCATGTATGGGCAGGACGCAGGCGGAATAATCGGAACGACCGGCTTTCTCATCAACGGAGACCTGTCTCACATAAAACTAAATATTACGCACGAAACCTTTTGGTTATTCCAATGCGCATTCGTTATAGCCGTCATTTCAATCGTGTCGGGCGCAGTAGCGGAAAGAATAAATTTTAGAGCTTACATTTTACTCACTATTGCAATGACTGGCTTCATTTATCCGTTAGCCGGACACTGGGTATGGTCAAGCAGCGGCTTTCTTGGCAAGCTTGGCATGATCGATTTTGCAGGCTCTGCTGTCATTCATGCCTTAGGAGGTTTCTCCGCTCTCGCCGCAGCCATTTTCATTGGTCCGAGAATCGGTAAATTCAGTCCAGACGGCAAAGCCAATATCGTTCCGCCTTCCAACTTGCCGCTCGCTTCTGTAGGTGCATTCATTCTATGGTTTGGCTGGTTCGGGTTTAATGCAGGCAGCACACTTAGCGCTACAAACGGCTCAATCGGACATATTGCGATTACAACGATGCTCTCGGCAGCTGCTGGGGGCGCAACATGCATTCTGTTTACGATGTTCCGCTACAAGAAAGCAGATCCGCCAATGGTCATCAATGGCTCGCTCGCCGGCCTCGTAGGCATTACTGCTGGCTGCGCATTCGTATCTGACATCGCTGCAATTGGGATCGGCGCAGTATCCGGCATCGCGATGGTGCTGGTCACTGAATGGCTCGAACGCAGGCAGATCGACGATCCAGTCGGCGCCTTTGCCGTACACGGCGTCAGCGGCAGCATCGGAACAATTGCAGTTGGCTTATTCGCACTTCCCGAGCTAACCGAGGGCGTAGGCAAGGGCTACTACGGTTTATTTTATGGCGGAGGCTTCAACTTGCTCGGCGTTCAAGCATTGGGGCTCGTAATGGTTTCCCTATGGGGCTTCGCTTTAACTTGGGGCGCACTATGGCTGATCCGCAAAATTATGCCCGTCCGTGTCTCCAAGGATGAGGAGCTCATCGGCCTCGATGTTGGCATTCACGGCGTTCCCGCATACAGCCAGGAGCATGATTTCCTCGATTATGATCGCTTAAAAAACAGCAAATAAACATAAAGAACCGCCCATGCCGGAATGGCCTGGACGGTTCTTTGCTATTATTGCGAATGATCATTCCATTAATCGTTCATCTCATTGGCCAGCTCATAGGATACCGTTACAATATCGCTTGGAGCCGATACATTCTTGATAGAGCGAGCACTTTCGATTTCCAGACGGAGCGCACGAACCTTCTCCATCGGTTTTCTTACAAAATGAATATATTCAACGGCCAGATGATGATCAGGCTTCCTGCCAGTCAGCATTCTTCGAAGAGTAGACATCGATTGATACGCTCGGTCTTCCATCAGCCTTCTTTTCTCATAACGCTCAACCATCTGTTCAATTTCAGCTATTTCCTGCTCTTTCTTAGCAACGTAAGCATCAATAAAAGGTAAAACCTCGCCCGCTTTACGATGATGGGCAGCAATTACAAAGCCTGAATGAATGATCGGATCTGTCATGAGTATTCACCTGTCTTGTCATGTTATTATTTCTTACATATGTAATCATACAACAAACCGAGGTCATTTGAAAACTGTTTTTTATTAGATCAAAATAACGGTGTGATGAGCAGAGGATAAATAAAAAGAGGAACCGATATCGGTTCCCCATTGTTTCCTTCTCATGGCATAGCAAAAAAATATTACTTCTCAGCTTTTTGCTGAGCATTGTTTGCCGCTTGTTTGTTAGCAGCGTTATTTTGGTTAAACTCTTCTGCGAATTCTGCATTGTATTGATTGTTTTGGGCTTTGTTGTTTTTGTTTTTAGCCATTGTATTCACCTCCCCGTTTCATTGATAGTATGGCATTCTTGCTGCTTATTATACGACTCCTTTACGATTCTAAATAAGTCTGTGGAATAGGCTTTCCAGCCTCTATAGCCAAGTTGATTTTGTTCAGCCATGCCTGCGAAAGCTTGCCCGTTYCCATACGCAGCACCTCTACATGAACGGTACGCTTGCCCCACTGCTCGTACACCTGCTTGATCGTTTCAAAATACAAGTCGATGCGTTTTCCCTTAATCGCTGAACCCGTATCAGCCACCACGCCATAGCCATAGCCGGGTATATAGAGCAGCGTCCCAATGGGAAACAGCCTCGTATCCGCCGCAATCGTTGAGACTTGATCCCTGCGTACCTTTACGCCCGAATAGGTGATTCCGTATTGTGGATGCCCAGGCCGTTTACCGGTCGATTCTACGCCAGCTGTGTAGCCTGTAGCAACAACTTCAACCTTTTTCGGCTTCGTGCGCGCAGCTGCCTCTGACTTGCCGAGGTTGTCGCTTTTGCTTGCAACAGGGCTTTGCTCAGGTGCTGATGCATCAGCATGAACCGTATCGCCGCCCTTTGTATCTAAACCAATTACGATAACAGTTAGGAGCAGCAATGCCGTTAATCCTTTTTGAATATAAAAAAAGCTTGTAGCCATCTGGGTACTTCCTCCTCAGAAGAATAATGCCCCGATGGCTCAAGCTTTATGCGTTACTTATTATTGTTCTTTGTTTGCGATCTGCTTTTGCAGCTGCGAAATCAGCTCTGCAACTGGAATAGCGCCAAGATCGCCTTCACCGCGTTTCCTTACGGAGACGGCTTCAGCTTGCATTTCATTCTCGCCCACTACGAGCATGTAAGGCGCTTTCTCCAGCTGAGCCTCACGAATTTTGTAGCCCAGCTTCTCATTGCGCAAATCACTTTCTACACGAATGCCGTTTTCTTGCAGCTGCTCCGCAACTTTACGGGCATATTCCTCATAAGCAGTCGATACCGGAATAACCTTCGCCTGTACTGGCGACAACCACAATGGAAGCGCCCCAGCAAAGTTCTCAAGCAAGAAAGCTGTCATTCTTTCCATTGTGCTTATAATGCCGCGGTGGATAACGACCGGACGGTGCTTCTTGCCATCATCGCCGACATATTCAAGCTCGAAACGCTCAGGAAGCAAGAAATCAAGCTGTGCAGTCGACAACGTTTCTTCTTTGCCAAGCGCCGTTTTAATTTGAACGTCAAGCTTAGGACCGTAAAATGCAGCTTCGCCTTCAGCCTCGAAGAATGGAAGCTCCAGCTCCTCAACCACTTCACGCAGCATGCGCTGTGACATTTCCCACATCTCATCATTTTGGAAATACTTCTCTGTATCCTTAGGATCACGATAAGATAAGCGGAAACGATACTCTTTAATTCCGAAATCTTCATACACTTTGCGGATCAAGTTAACCACGCGTGCAAATTCTTCTTTGATTTGATCCGGACGGCAGAAGATATGCGCATCATTTAGCGTCATGGCACGTACACGGTGCAAGCCTGTAAGCGCGCCTGACATTTCATAGCGGTGCATTGTGCCAAGCTCAGCAATCCTAACAGGCAGGTCGCGGTAGCTGCGCATGTCGCTTTTGAACACCATCATATGGTGTGGACAGTTCATTGGACGAAGAACAAGCTCTTCGTTGTCCATAATCATTTTTGGGAACATATCCTCGCTGTAGTGCTCCCAGTGGCCGGAGGTTTTATAAAGCTCCACGTTCGCAAGCACCGGCGTATAAACATGCTCATAGCCTAGTCTTTCCTCAAGATCCACGATATAACGCTCCATTGTTCTGCGAAGCTTCGCGCCATTCGGCAGCCATAGCGGCAAGCCTTGGCCAACCTCACGTGAGAATGTAAACATTTTTAGCTCGCGTCCTAGTTTACGGTGATCGCGTTTTTTAGCTTCCTCGAGGAAGTGAAGATGCTCATCCAATTGTGCTTTCTTAGGGAAAGCTGTTCCGTAAATACGCTGCAGCATTTTGTTTTTGGAATCTCCGCGCCAGTAGGCACCAGCAACGCTAAGCAGTTTAAAAGCTTTAATACGGCCGGTAGATGGCAAATGCGGTCCACGGCATAGATCGAAGAACTCCCCTTGGTCATACATCGTAATAACCGAATCAGCAGGAAGATCACGAATAAGCTCCAGCTTCAAGTTATCATCAAGCTCAGTGAAAATCGCAAGCGCCTCGTCTCTGCTAACTACACGACGACGAATATCGATGTTTTGCTGAACGATTTTTTCCATTTCCTTCTCGATCTTTACAAGATCCTCAGGCGTCAACGATTGCTCCATATCAATATCATAGTAGAAGCCATCTTCGATTACCGGACCAATTCCAAGCTTAACATTAGCATTGCCGTATATCCGTTTGATCGCTTGTGCCAGCAAGTGAGCTGTACTATGGCGGTATACCTCAAGGCCGTCTGCCGAATCTACAGTAACGATTTCAATTGCAGCATTGTTCTCGATAGGTGTGTATACATCGACTACTTTGCCATCGATTTTTCCGGCAATCGCATTTTTACGCAAACCCGAGCTGATCGAGCCTGCTACTTCTTCGATAGTTGTGCCAGCCGCATATTCTCTTACCGCGCCATCTGGCAAAGTGATTTGAATTGTCATTTTGGTTCATCCTCCATTTTGTCCGTAAGCGAATTACGCTTCCATTCATCATTTCAAGCAAAAAAGAGCACAAAAAAAGCACGCATCCCTAAAAAAGGGACGAGTGCTTGTGTGCTCGTGGTTCCACCCTACTTCGACTGCTCTTTTTTCCTAACGCAGCAGTCCTCGTATTATCTGGTAACGGAGATTTCCGGTACAGCATACTGCTATAGCGCTCAGCTTCTTAAGAAACCTGCTATAGGTTGGGCCATACAGCTTCAAAGGGGTACGCCTGTGGACATTGTGGAAGGAAATTACAGCCAAGTTTCCTCTCTCTGGACCAAATATCATAAACAGACACATGTCTTTTTCATTGCCGATTACATCGTATATGTGTGTCATTATAGCTCGACTTACGCGTTTGGTCAAGGCTATAAGCTTCAAATAGACAGTAATTTCGTTAATTCGCCTATGGCTGAACGAGTTCATCAAGGCTGCTGCTGCAGGATGCGCATTGCGTGCAAAGCGTGACACGCTGGTCAAAAATCGTTTGAATCGTTCGAATCACTTGCATATCCTGCTGCCTCGTATGAATCGTAATATGCTTGGGAGATACAGCAATCAGCGAGCTGATTACCATGTCTTCAATGTTCATTTCCGTTTCAAGCATTTCGGCTACGATACGATCGGTTGGAGGGTTCGGATCAAGCGGTTGAAACTTTTCGTCATAGAGCATGAATTCATGACCGCCCTTATGCAGCAAATGCACCATAGGCAGCTTTGTATCTTGAAGAAAAACAAAATATTTTAACAGGGAAATAAACTCCTGATATTGTTTATCGAGCACATACTCATCTAATGCGTATTCCACAACTTCTGCTAGTTCTTTACGATAGGGCTCAAGCCTGAAGGTTGTAAACCCCTTTACATTAAGCTCCGTGTTATCCTGCAAAAAAAGCTCGACCTCTGCAGCCACTTTGCTTTTCCTTCTTAGACGATCCGCATCCAAAAATCTCGTACCAAGGCTATCCCATTCTTTCCCATGCAGCAAATCATGACAATACCGCTCAATAGCAGCTGTATCGGCCGAACTGTTGTGGCGATACTTTCTGCGAATAATAGCAGCAAGCATCCCCGGCTCCATCTCACTTACCACAAATTCAGCTATGGCTAGTGACGCCGCTTTATATACGATGTGACCATGCGTTTTTAACTGAAAATTTGGCAACAGCGCTAGACAGCTTATATTTTGATCCGATACCTGCTGAAACTCGATGACGGCTGTTTGCTCCGTTTTTGAGCCAATATGTAAATCGACGAGCGCTTGTTCCTTCAACAATTGAGTTAGTTTATTAACCGACTTTTGGAGACTTGCAGGTAACGATACCGTGAATAGCTCCATCAGCTCACCCCTTTCTTTCCTTATCAGTATATGGTGACGCGTTCGGGGATATACGATGAAGACATTGGAATGTAAGGGAAGCAAGCATACAAAAAAACGTTTGCCGAACTTCCCACTATGCAGCGAGAAGTTCAACAAACGTATTGATATCGGTCTAAAAAGCATTAATTTTGCATAACAAAATCGAGWTCTGCTTTATCGGATTCATTGTAAACCTTCAAAATATTATATTTTGTATCCCGTTGAGCCGGAATTTTGCCGCACTCGCGAATAAGCTGAAGAATAAGTTCAATGTTCACTTTATGTGTTGTTCCAGCTGCTGAAACGACATTTTCCTCAATCATGGTGCTTCCGAAGTCATTGCAGCCATAAGACAGTGATAACTTGCCCATTTCAGGCCCCATCGTTACCCAAGAGGATTGGAAATTCGGAATATTATCAAGCATGATTCGGCTAGCAGCAACAATACGCAAATATTCCTCTGGCTTTGCTTTCTCAAGCTTCAGGTTTGTATTGTCTGGCTGGAAAGGCCACGAAATAAACGCCAGGAAACCCGTCGAATCATATTTGTTCGCGATGCACTCATCCTGAGCATCACGGATGCGCAGCATATGTAATGCGCGCTCTTCAACGGTCTCGCCAAGGCCATAAACCATCGTTGCAGTCGTATTCATACCATGACGGTGTGCAGATTTCATCACATCCATCCAGTCCGTCCAAGAACCCTTCATGCGGCTGATCTTGCGGCGAGTGCGATCGTCCAAAATTTCTGCGCCRCCGCCAGGCAAAGAATCAAGTCCAGCATCATGCAGTTGTCTAATCACTTCATCGAGGGAGAGGCCATCTGATACAACCTTCATCTTCTGAATTTCCGCTGGAGAGAACGAATGCATCGTTATGCCTGGGAAATGCTGTTTAATTTTGCGAAGCAGATCCAAATAATACGTAAACGGCAAATCTGGATTCGTACCGCCCTGCATCAAAATTTCAGTTCCACCCACATCGATCGTTTCTTGAATTTTGCTCAAAATCGTATCGTCAGGCAGTACATAACCCTCTTTAGAGCCTGGAGCGCGATAAAATGCGCAAAAACGGCAATAAACATCACATACGTTCGTGTAGTTTACATTTCGACCAACAACAAAAGTCGTTATTGGATCTGGATGATGCTTGAGCATAATTTGATTAGCTACATGCCCCATCTTTTCAATCTGATCCGAAGCTAGTAATTCCATGCCTTCTTCGAGCGAAACACGCTCGCCGCGCAACGCTTTATCCAAAATATGGTCCAACGTTCCCATTCCGCAAGACCTCCTTATTCCCGTTCTATTTATGCTAACCATCACTTCATCCTAACATAGATCTCTAGTGCAAGTCACCCGCCGTATGATGGCATCTCGCCCTGAAATAAGGAAAAACACGGCATGTTCGTTAGAACATCCGTGCTTTCCTTTCTTTTAGTCCCATTTAGGCACGAAGCGCATTATCCAAATCTTCAATAAGATCCTCAATATCCTCTAGACCAACTGAGTAACGCACCAAGCCGTCCGTAATGCCGCGTGCATGACGCACTTCTCTTGGCATTGCTGCATGCGACATCATAGCTGGGTAAGAAAGAATGCTCTCTACTGCACCTAAGCTGACAGCTACTAAAGGAATTTGAACCTTGCTCAGCAAAGATTTGGCACGCTCTCCACTTCCAACATCGAAGGATACAACAGCTCCATACCCAAGCGACTGCTTCTCATGTATTGCCCGGCCGGGATGATTCTCTAAACCAGGATAATAAACCGCTGTTACTTCCTTATGCTCCGACAACCATTCAGCTAGTCTGCGAGCGCTTTGTTCGCTATATTCCATCCGAGCTTTCAATGTTTTCATGCCGCGCATCAACAGCCATGATTCTTGGGCGCTCAGAACCGTTCCCATTCCGTTTTGAAGCTGTTTCAAGCGTTTGCCTAATCCTTCATCTGCGGTAACTGCAAGCCCAGCCAGAACATCGCTGTGGCCGCCTAGAAACTTTGTCGCACTATGCAGGACAATATCGACGCCATGCTCGATTGGACGCTGATGATACGGAGTCATGAACGTATTATCAAGCAGTGTAAGCAGTCCATGCTCTTTGGCCCAAGCTGTCGTTTCTGCAATATCTGTGATTTTGAGCGTCGGGTTGGAAGGCGTCTCCATAAATACAGCTTTTGTATTTGGCTTAAGCGCCGCCTTAACCGCTTCAAAATCCGTCATATCAACAAAAGTAGACTCAATGCCCAGTCGATCCAAAATCGTCGTCAGCAAGCGGTAAGTTCCGCCGTAGACATCCTCTGTTACGATGACATGCTCACCTGCAGAAAGCAGCAAAAACGTGGTTGAGATTGCAGCCATGCCTGATGCAAAGGCGAAGCCGCGAGCACCGCCCTCAAGCAAAGCGATATAATCCTCTAGCGCTTGGCGTGTAGGATTGCCCGAACGGCTGTAATCATATTGAGGCGGATTGAAAATATCATGATGATGGAACGTTGAAGCTTGATAAATAGGTACGCTTGAAGCTCCTGTATGCTCGTCAATTTCTGCTCCGAAATGCAGGAGCTTCGTTGCAAACCGGCGATCTTGAGGTTGAATTTTGTCGTTGCCCATTAGTTGTTAACCTCCTCAATTTCGCGTTTGGCAGCTTCGAGTGCTTGCGCCAAGTCACTGATCAAATCATCTGCATGCTCAATTCCTACGGAGAAACGAAGCAGACGGTCGTCAACGCCTATCGCTTGACGAATTTCAAGCGGAATATCAGCATGCGTCTGAACCGCTGGGTAGGTCATCAAGGATTCAACTCCGCCCAAGCTCTCAGCAAATGCAATGAGCTTAATGTGACGAAGAATTGGCTCCACATAACGAGCGTCCTTTAATCGGAATGAGAAAATGCCAGTATTGCCGGATGACTGTTTGTTCTGAATTTCATGGCCAGGATGGTGAGGCAATGCCGGATAATAAACATCCTCAACGGCTGAATGCTCAAGCAAATAATTAGCAATTGCGGTAGCATTAAATTGGTGGCGCTCCATACGGAGCGCGAGCGTCTTCATGCCCCTCATTAGAAGCCATGAATCCTGAGGCCCGAGCACCGCTCCAATTGAATTGTGCAGGAAGGCCATCTCATCCGAGAGCTCCTTGCCTTTGGTTACAATAAGACCAGCAAGAACGTCATTGTGACCACCTAAATATTTTGTTGCGCTATGAATGATAATGTCAGCACCCAGTTCTATAGGACGTTGGAAGAAAGGCGTAAGCAGCGTATTGTCTACAATAGTAAGCAAGCCTTTTGATTTCGCCCACGCAGTTACTTTCTCAATATCCGTAATCATCATAAGCGGGTTAGTTGGCGTTTCGATAAGTACCGCTTTTGTGTTCGGCGTCCATAATGCCGCCATCGCATCGATATCGTTGGTATCCACATAAGATGCCGTCACACCAAATCTCGACATGATCCGCTCCAACAAGCGATAAGTACCGCCATATAGATCAAGAGATACGATCAAATGATCGCCCTGACTAAATAAGGCGAATATCGTTTGCAGCGCGGCCATGCCAGAGCTACAGGCAAATGCCGCATCGCCAGCTTCTAATTGTGCAGCCGCTTCTTCTAATACCGCTCTCGTTGGGCTTTTGGTACGCGCATAATCAAATCCTGTACTCTGTCCCAGCTTAGGATGACGAAATGCTGTTGATTGGTACACTGGAAAACTTACCGCTCCAGTTACAGGCTCTTTAACAGATCCAATCTGTGCTAAATGGCTCTCTATCTTCATCTTTATATAGCGCTCCCTTATTATATGGTTTTAAATGCCTCCACCCAAATCATACGGTGTTTGCTGGTAAACATAATAATTAAGCCAGTTCGAGAATAACAGGTTGGCATGCGCACGCCATGTTGACACCGGCGGGTTAGCTGGGTTATCACCTGGGAAATAATTTTTTGGTACATCTATTTGGTGCCCTTTGGCTTGATCGCGATCATATTCATATTTAAGTGAAGTTGGATCATATTCGGAGTGGCCTGTAACGAAAATTTGTCTGCCGTCTTTTGAAGCCACGATGTATACGCCCGAATCCGCTGATTCCGATAAAATATCGAGTGAATCAAGCTTCTCGATGTCTTCGCGGCGTACCTCTGTATGACGAGACTGCGGAACAAAAAACATTTCATCAAAGCCTCTCAGCAAATTAACATTTCGTTTTTCAATTGTGTGCGGGAACACACCAAACATTTTGCTGTCCAAGCTGTATTTGGGAACATTAAAGTGATGATAGAGCCCAGCTTGAGCAGCCCAACAAATATGGAAAGTTGAAGTTACGCGCCTTGCGCTCCAATCCATAATTTCTTTCAGCTCTTCCCAGTAGTTTACATCCTCGAAAGGCATATGCTCTACCGGCGCGCCTGTAATGATGAGGCCATCATAATATTCATCCGAAATTTCATCGAATGTTTTATAGAAGGATTCCAAATGATCGGCTGAGGTGTTTTTAGATGTATGTGTTCTTGGATGCAGCAGTACAACCTCAACTTGTAGCGGCGTATTGCCGATTAATCTAAGCAGCTGCGTTTCGGTTGTTTCCTTGGTAGGCATTAAGTTCAAAATCGCAATTCTGAGCGGCCTAATATCCTGATGGTAGGCGATGCTCTCATCCATGACGAAAATGTTCTCGTTGTTTAATACCTCTTTGGCTGGTAAATTGTCAGGCACTTTAATTGGCATAGGTATCACTCCTCTAGAAGCAGTATGACCGCTTGAACATGAAAAAGACCCTTTCTGCTGTGAGAAAAGGTCGTATGCTCAGTAAATAAGCCATCCGCCTCTCTCATCTCTCAGAAACATTAAAGTTTCCGCAAGAATTAGCACCGTGCGTTTTACACGCCGGTTGCCGGGCTTCATCGGGCTAGTCCCTCCGCCTGCTCTTGATAAGAAAGTAGTCTATTCAATTTTCCGCGGTTTCATTTCACCTTCACTTTAATGCATTCTGACAATTGCGTCAAGATCCTCTATTCATATCCTTGACATTTTAATGAAAAAAACGATTGTTTTTAGGCTTGAATGTAAAGCTGACGCGGGAGTATACTAGACAAGAATTATTTCATTTATTTGACTTATAAAGGGGTGCATATGGACATGGAAGGCGACCGACCGAAGCCTGAAAACGATCGAATACGGTTACTGCCGGCCAAGTCCGATTCAGCCGGCAGTTTCCTCTGAAGAAAGAAAGGAGTGACTCCGGATGAAAATCCGCCTTGTTAGCAATGGCATGTTCACCACTATTGAAGATATTAACGAAACACTTATTCCCTCGAAAGAAGGATTTTACTGGATTGACGCTGATGTGGAGGATCTTGCTATTTTACAGCCCCTATTCAGCATGCACGATCTGGCAGTTGAGGATTGCCTCAGTGAAGAGGAGCAGCGTCCAAAAATTGAAATTTACGAAAGCCATTATTTTATCGTAATCAACAGCATACGATTTGATGACGAAGAAATCTTCCTAAGGRCACTCAATATTTTCCTTGGCCGCCACTTCATAATTACGGTCACCAAGCAAAAAATTAACGAGCTTCGTTCTCTAAAGCCTGTGCTGTGGGAACAAGAGGTTAGCCGGCCCGATTATTTCTTGTATCATCTCGTCGACATTGTTGTCGATAATTATTTCCTCGTTGGCGATCGCATTGATACGCGCATCGAAGCGCTTGAAGAAGATATATTAATGCATACTAAGAAATCGCATTTGAACGAAATCATCGGTCTCCGCGGTGAAATATTGTGGCTGAGGAAAGTGCTCGGTCCACAACGCGACGTCATTGCAACGCTTAACAAAAAAGATCTGAAGCTCATTGACGATCAGCTGCAAAAATATTTCAGCGATATATACGAGAACGCCTTGAAAATTGCCGAGTCCTTCGATACGTACCGCGATCTCATGGGCAACTTACGCGAAGCTTATCAGTCCAGCGTATCCAACCGTGCTAATGAAATTATGCGCGTATTTACAGCAATTACGACTATATTCATGCCGCTGACCTTTATAACCGGCATCTATGGGATGAATTTCGATTTCATTCCAGGCCTTCACCTTCGCTTAGGATCATATATTTTACTTGGCATCATGCTGCTGCTTGGCATAAGCATGTTTTATATTTTCCGCAAAAAAGAATGGCTCTAGAGACCTGTGCCATATTCATTACAGAGCTGCACTCGTACGGGCAATTTATGCCGAACGAGCTGCAGCCTTTTTGCTGTAATGGCCGCTATCCTTTATAATAGTAGAATATAAGTTTGAGCATTAAGTACCTATGAGAGGGGGATTGACGTGAATATTAGTCAGCTTGAAACACTCCTTACGATATCCAAAACGATGAGCTTCAGGAAAGCTGGCGAGCTGCTGAATCTCACACAGCCTGCTGTTTCGGCACAAATCAAAAGCCTTGAGGATGAATTCAAAACGATTCTCATTAATCGCAATCAGCCAGTTACATTAACAGAACACGGACAAGTTTTTTTGGAGCATGCGGAGCAAGTCCTTTCGATCGTGGAAGAACTGAAGCAGAAGCTTTCCGATATGAACCTTACGCCGCAAGGACACATATTACTCGGAACTACGGCTTCAATAGCGATTCAAATTTTACCGCGCGTGCTATCCTATTTTCAAAACCAATTTCCTTTTATTAAAACAACGATTCATTCCATGCCCTCATCCCAAGTTATGGCCAGTGTCGAGAACGGGTCAGTCGATATAGGGATTACATATCTTTCTGAAAAAAATCCGAACGTTTCCTCCTCCGTCCTTTATTATGATACATTCGAGCTCGTCGTCCCTCCTTCCCATCCCATGAGCAGGTTGACGCATACGACAGTTGATACGCTTAAGGACATTCCAATGATTATGCTTGCTCCAGACACGCTTGGCAGGCGATTTGTCGATCAAATTTTTCGGAAATACAATATTCAGCCCAATATCGTAATGGAGGTTTCCAGCAGCGAGGAAGTGAAGCGCATGGTTGAAATTAATTTAGGCGCTGCAGTTGTATCAAAACTTTCGATAGCAAACGAACTCCGTATGGGTACACTAAAAATGATAAAGGTCAACGAGCTTGAAATAAGTCATCCCGTTGGCGTGGTTTATAAATCAGGCCGTTACATCAATACCGCACTGAAGCAATTTTTAAGTGATTTAAAAGGTATGCCTGAGCATCAATTCATTAGCAGCGAATAGTCGACAAGATRCTTCCACTAGACAAACAACTAGGAGAGATAAAAAATGAAATTCGACTTACATACCCATCATTTTAGATGCGGCCACGCCGACGGCAATATCGAGGATTATATTTTAGCCGGAATTGAAGCAGGGCTTCAGGTTATCGGCATCTCGGATCACTCCCCCTTCTTTTATCATGAGAATGATCAGCCTTCGCCAGGCATTGCAATGGCAAGAAGCGAATTCACCAATTATGTTAATGAAGTATTGCGGTTGAAGGAGAAATACGCAGGCAAAATCGAGGTTATGCTTGGAGTAGAATCCGATTTTTTTCCCAAATATGTAGACAGCTACAAAAAAGCCTATGACGGCGTGCCCTTCGATTATATCATTGGTTCTGTTCATCAAGTTGGCGACGTCAGCATATTCAATCGCAATCGGTTTAAAAACTTAAATGAACAGCAGCATATTGAAGTGAAGCAAAGCTACTATGATCTTATCAAACAATCTGCACGCAGCGGCATGTTTGATATTTTGGGACATATCGACGCGATGAAGGGATATTACCCTGCTTTCTCCGATATACCTGCTAATAAGGAAATTGACGATGCTTTGCAGACGATTGCCGAATGCGGCGTTTCCATAGAGATTAATACATCAGGCAGCACCAAAGATGTAGGTGGATGGTATCCATCGGATGCAATCTTGGAGCGAGCACTTCATTTTGGCGTAAATGTGACGTTTGGTTCGGATGCGCATAAGCCAAGCAGAGTTGGCGAAGATTGGGAGCTCGTGCAGAAAAGGCTGAAGGAAATTGGCTTCTCGCAGTGGGTTTTTTATCGCAAGCGCCAGCAAGTTATTGTACCGATATAAGAGCTCATGAGGGGCTTTAGACAAAAAAAGTGGACCTGCACGTCGCAGGTCCCAAAAGGATATATTAAAAAGGGGGTCTTGTTTATTATAATAGCCCACTAATGTAATGAGACGATAACAGAACTATTTCATTTGTGTAACAAATTTGAGGGGTTGGAAAACGATGTGGCTCATTACAGCCATCAGCAGTGCTATTTTATTTGGACTAGCAGGCTGGTGGATGAAAGTATCACAAATGCGGGGCGGCTCTACAAGAACGCTGCTGCTCGGATTGTATGCTTCTGGAACGTTAGGTTTTGGAGTGCATGCGGCGCTTGAAGGAACGTTTTTCTTTCTTGCTGATCCGAGGGTATGGATTGCAGGCATCATAATAGGAGCAGGCTCAGCATGGGGAAACGCTTTGTTTATGAAAGCATTGCATTTTGGACCCGCCAGCTTGACCTCTCCCCTAACGAATATGAACATTATCTTAGTTGTCGCTTTAGCGACCTTGTGGTACAACGAGCCGCTCAGCGCTTCGGAGGCAATAGGCATTACGCTGCTTCTGCTTGCTGTCGTCTTTATTGCTCATAAACGAAAGGAACCGTTCACGATTATAGAAAAAAGATGGTTCATTCTCGTCTTTTTGGCAGTCGTGCTATTTGCGCTGCGCAATGGCGGATTAAAAGTCACCGATGAATTGGATCTTCCTAGCGCCCCGATCCTGTTCATCGCTTATGCCCTCTCTCTCTGCTGGTTTCTCATCCCGGTCAAAGCGACCGCTGCACGTTCCGCAGAGCGAACTGGTCTTTGGCTCGGTATTGTTGCGGGTCTGTTCTCATACGGAGGATTGCAGCTTTATGCAGTCGCGATTGCTACTGGACAAGCGAATCTTGCAGCGCCTATCTTTGCTACGAACAGTCTTGTCGTAGCAGCTGGCGCTATTATATTTTATAAAGAGAAGTTGACGATCCTGCAGTGGACAGCCTTTGCTTGTACCATTCTTGGGTTGATTGTTATTCGATTGTAATTCGCGAACGCTTTTCCTGTATTTTCCTAACTTTAATATAGTAAATATAATATACGATCAAACAATCGCATTCCCACTGAAATTAACTTACTTTTAGTTTGTTCGTATGGTACAATAGTATTACAAAAAGCGGGGTGATACGGTTGGATTATTCGACAATGTGCCCAAAGTATGAAGCCGCAGCCGACATTTTAGGCAAGAAGTGGACTGGCAGAATTATTCGGGTATTGCTTGGAGGACCAAAAAGGTTCAAAGAGATTAAGGAACAAATTCCCGAAATGAGCGACAAAATGCTAACGGACCGGATGAAAGAGCTTGAAACATTAACGATTATCAAACGTCAAGTTTATCCAGAAATGCCTGTACGTATTGAATATGAGCTAACCGACAAAGGCAGGGAGCTTCAGCCAGTCATTGAGTCCATTCAAACTTGGGGCGAACAATGGATGTAAGATAAAAAACCGCTTAGGCGGTTTTTTTTATTGCCTTCTCTTCTTTTATCTGGAATTGACAAAGGATTATTTATCTACTATCATTGATAATAATAATCAATATCATATTATGCAAATAAAAAACCCCCGATCAGATCGAGGGTTTCCTATAAATCAATTGGACTACATGCCAAGCCATTTTTTGAATAGATGTTTGGTTGTATCTTTATTGATTGCTGCGATTGAAGTCGTAAGCGGAATGCCCTTCGGACATGCGCGAACACAGTTTTGCGAGTTGCCGCAGCCTTCGATGCCGCCATCTGTCATCAGTGCATCCAGACGTTCTTCCTTGTTCATCTCACCTGTTGGATGAGCATTAAACAAACGAACCTGTGAAATTGCAGCAGGACCGATGAAGCTGTTCCGATCATTTACGTTCGGGCACGCTTCAAGGCACACACCGCAAGTCATACATTTGGAAAGCTCGTAAGCCCATTGACGCTTCGTTTCTGCCATCCGCGGCCCAGGACCCAGATCATACGTTCCGTCGATTGGAATCCATGCCTTAACGCGTTTCAAGGCGCCAAACATGCGCTCACGGTTAATAACAAGGTCACGAACTACTGGGAATGTTTTCATTGGTTCAAGACGAATCGGCTGCTCAAGCTTATCGATCAATGCGCTGCATGCTTGACGAGGCTTGCCGTTGATGACCATTGAGCATGCGCCGCATACTTCTTCCAAGCAGTTGGAATCCCAGCATACAGGAGCCGTGCTTGCTCCATCTGCCTTTTTCGGATTACGTTGAATTTCCATCAGGCCGCTAATAACGTTCATATTAGCGCGGTAAGGAATTTCAAACTCTTCCGTATATGGTTGGGACTCAGGAGTATCTTGGCGAGTGATGATAAACTTAACCGATTTTGTAGCTACAGTCGTTTCAGCCATCATTATTCTCCTTTCTTCTTGTCGCTCGAGTAATCACGTTTACGCGGCTTGATCAAGCTTACGTCGATATCCTCGTAAGAAATTTGTGGACCTTCCTTCGTCCATTTCGCAATCGTCGATTTCATGAAATGCTCGTCGTCGCGTTCTTGGAAGTCTGGTTTATAATGAGCGCCACGGCTTTCGTTGCGCAGCAATGCGCCTAGCGTCATCGCTTCAGAAAGCTCAAGCATGTTCCAAAGCTGACGAGTAAAGGCAACGCCTGCATTGTTCCATTGCGCTGTATCGTTAATGTTGATATTCGCATAACGCTGCTTCAGCTCTTTGATCTTGTGGATCGTTTGCTCCAGCTTGTCATTAAAGCGAACTACCGTCATATTGTTCGTCATCCATTCGCCTAGCTCTTTGTGAATGACATATGCATTTTCAGTACCCTTCATATTTACGATGCTGTTGTACTTGTCCGTTTGACGCTTGTTCTCGCGGTCAAATACGGAGGAAGCTACATCTTCAGCTGATTTCTTCAAGCCTTTGATATACTCAACAGCTTTTGGTCCAGCTACCATACCGCCATAAATAGCGGATAGCAAAGAGTTCGCACCAAGTCGATTCGCACCATGGTATTGATACTCGCACTCACCGGCTGCAAACAGACCAGGAATGTTCGTCATTTGATTGTAGTCAACCCACATGCCGCCCATTGAATAGTGAACCGCCGGGAAGATTTTCATCGGGATTTTCCGTGGATCGTCGCCCATGAATTTCTCATAGATTTCAATGATACCGCCGAGCTTAACATCAAGCTCCTTCGGATCTTTGTGGGACAAATCAAGATAAACCATGTTTTCTTGGTTGATGCCAAGCTTCTGATCTACGCACACGCTGAAAATTTCACGAGTCGCAATATCACGAGGAACAAGGTTTCCGTAAGCTGGGTATTTTTCTTCTAGGAAGTACCAAGGCTTACCGTCTTTGTACGTCCAAATCCGTCCGCCTTCACCACGCGCTGATTCCGACATCAAGCGGAGCTTGTCATCGCCTGGAATAGCTGTTGGGTGAATTTGAATGAACTCGCCGTTCGCGTAGTTAACGCCCTGCTGGTAAACTGCGCTGGCAGCTGTGCCGGTGTTGATAACAGAGTTCGTTGTTTTGCCGAAAATAATACCAGGACCGCCTGATGCAAGAATAACTGCATCTGCACGAACCGTGTGAACTTCCATCGAGCGAAGGTCCTGTACCGAAACACCGCGGCAAATGCCGTCATCGTCAACAACAGCGCCAAGGAATTCCCAGTGCTCGTATTTGTTAACTAGTCCTGCTGCTTCCCAGCGGCGAACTTGCTCATCCAGTGCATAAAGCAGCTGTTGACCTGTCGTTGCGCCTGCAAATGCTGTACGGGAATGCTTCGTGCCGCCGAAGCGACGGAAATCCAGCAAGCCTTCAGAAGTACGGCTGAACATAACGCCCATCCGGTCCATCAAGTGAATAATGCCTGGTGCCGCATCACACATTGCTTTAACTGGCGGTTGGTTGGCGAGRAAATCTCCGCCGTATACGGTATCGTCGAAATGCTCCCATGGAGAATCGCCTTCTCCTTTTGTATTAACAGCGCCATTGATGCCGCCCTGTGCACATACTGAGTGGGAACGTTTGACCGGTACTAGTGAAAACAGATCAACGTGAACGCCAGCTTCTGCTGCTTTGATGGTAGCCATCAAGCCTGCAAGACCGCCGCCTACGATGATAATTTTATTTTTAGCCATAACGTTTCGCTCCTTGTCTACAAACTAACCGATATTCGTAAGTGCCAATGCAGCACTTGCAGCTTCTTTGAATTGATCTCCGCTAAATGCGATAAGCGAAAGAATGAACAATGCTGATACGACTACAAAAACGCCCATGCAAATATATGAAGAGATGCGTTGAGCTTTCGGGCCAATCGTAATGCCCCAGCTGATCAGAAACGCCCAAAGGCCGTTGCTGAAGTGGAAAACAGCTGCTAATACACCAATAACATAAAGTACGAAGTAAGTAGGGTTGCTCGCAATTTGATTCATCGTTGATCCCAGTTCCTCATGGGTGATGTGGCCGAGATAAACTTGAATCCGAGTTTGATATACGTGCCAGAAAACGAATACAAAAGTAATTACCCCAGTTACCCGTTGAGCGGTAAACGCCCAGTTCCGGCCGTACTTAAAACGTCCCGTATTCGTGTTCGATTGGTAAGCGACATACAAGCCGTAAATACCATGAAACAATAGCGGGAGGTAAATGCCGAAAATCTCGAGCAGCGGCAGCACGGGCATGCTGTTAATGAGAGTTACGCCTTTGTCAAAGCCTTCAGGCCCGCGTTCAAACGCCTGGTAGTTAGTCAGACCATGCACGACGATAAATCCGCCGAGTGGAATGATCCCGAGAAGCGAGTGAAGCTTGCGCGAGAAATACGAATTTCCTTTCATGTCATTCCTTCTCCTTTCAAAACTGTGAGTGCTAGCATGCTTTTTCTTAAAATATAAGAATGTATCGGTTTCCCCTTTATACATTGCTTATATTCCAGCGCAAACGAGGTGCTGTGCAGCCAATGGTTGTCATCAGCAGTTTACGCTTGGCAAATCATTCTACATTGTAACCCCAGCATGTATGTCCGTCAACAAAACTCGACACATATTAGCCACACTTCCCATCCTACTCCTTTTAAGCTTATAATGGAATTGCTTATTTTTTATAATTTCTTATAACAAAATGACATAAGGGGTTTCATTCATGAATGAAGAGATGCATGTCTTCACCGTTATTGTGGAACAGTCCAGTATGAACAAGGCTTCCGCCTTGCTAAACCTGTCTCAGCCTGCACTTTCTCGCAAAATTGCCAAGCTTGAGCAGGACCTGGGCTCTCCTTTGTTTCATCGCATCGGAAAGCGGCTGGAGCTTACTCGAATTGGGCAATTGACCTATGAATATGCTTTGGAGCTTCGCCAGCTTCATCGCAAATATTTGCAAACCGTCTCTGAGTTCACCTCGGCTGGACATACGACCCTTACCATTGGCGCAAGCTTGACGACGCTTCAAACGACTTTGCCCGATCTCATTCAAAGCTTAACTTCTACCCATCCGGAGATCGACATTAAAGCGATTACCGGCAAGACGCATGAAATCGTATCGCTCGTGCGAGATCACAAAGCCGATATCGGCATTGTCGCCTCTAGTATTGAGGATTCAACACTGCGGTGCATTCCGCTGTTTGAGGATCATCTATCGCTCGTGGTGCCTCGCAATCAGGTCATTACCGATAAAGGCACGCTGGGTATACAGGATGTGACCGGCATGCCGATGATCTTGTTCTCCAAAGGCACTTGGTACAGGTTGTTGACCGACGAGCTGTTTGACAAATATCATCTTCAGCCGGATGTGCGGATGGAAATTGATTCGTTTGAAGCTATCCTTCGGTTGCTGCATACTTGCCGTGCTGCGACGCTCCTGCCTCAATCGTATATGCGCAATCAACTGCTTGAAGACAATGATCTTACCGTCATTCCCATTCGAGAACTTGAGGATACAAAGCGCACCACCTCGCTCATTCATGCGGATTCGGCCGCCCTCAGCCCGTCCGTTCGTCTTTGGATCAACGAGCTTGCAGCAGGCTTCCCCAGCAAAAAGGACAGCAGCTTTTAAAATAGCTGCTGTCCTTCAGCATTTCCAATATTACACTTCCAAATCCATTTCAGCCTAATCTGCTTTTTCTAATAATAAGCCTCTTCCACTACATAAAACAATTAACGGATAACGGATGCTTCGAAGTCTTCTATTTGCTCATTTGTTCCTATAATAACCATGACATCACGAAGTGAAAGGACATCCGTTGCTGTCGGTGCGATGATGATGCCATTTGGCTTATTTATGGCTACGATGCTGCATCCAAATCTAGCTCGCGGATTAAGATCATGCAATGACTTGCCATCCAAGCATTGCGGTACAGCAAGCTCGGCGATCGTATACTCTTTGGAAAGCTCGATATAATCTAATAGATTTGGGGATACAAGCTGATGCGCAACTCGAATACCCATATCGCGCTCAGGATAGACCACGCGGTCGACACCGATTTTCTCAAGTACCCGGCCATGCAGTTCAGTCAAAGCTTTCGCTACAACTTGCTTCACTTCCAAATCCTTAAGCAGTATGGTTGTCAAAATGCTGGATTGAATGTCATCGCCAATCGCGACAACTCCGCAATCAAAGTTTCTTACACCCAAGGAGCGCAGCGCTTCTTCATCCGTACAATCAGCTGATACAGCATAGGTTAGAATACCGCTCATGTCCTGAACGGCTTCCTCATCCTTATCTATTCCAAGCACCTCATGGCCAAGCTGGACGAGTTCGCGCCCTAAGCTCGAACCAAATCTCCCTAAGCCGATGATGACAAATTGTTTCTTTTTAATTCCCACTTGCAAAGTCTCCTATCCAATCGTAATTTTGCCTTCTGGATGCCGATAAAGCTCTTTCTCTGTACGAGGCCCAAGCGCGTATGCGAGCGTCAGGGGTCCAAGTCTTCCGGCAAACATGGTTAATGCAATGACTATTTTCCCAACAATGCTCAGCTCTGGTGTAACACCAACGGATAATCCTACTGTTCCAAATGCTGATGTCGCTTCAAACAATAGCTTTATAAAAGCTTGATCCTCCGTCATCGACAAAATCATCGTTACGATAATGACAAGCGATAAAGAGATCAAAGTAATCGTGAGTGCTTTAAAAATTCTGTCTTTGCCTAATCTGTAACGGAAAAGAACGATGTCCTCTCGTCCTCTAATCATTGCAAATACAGCGCCGACCAGCGTTGCAAAAGTTGTTGTTTTGATACCGCCGCCCGTCGAGCCGGGCGAGGCCCCAATAAACATTAATATAATGGTGAAAAACATTGTCGCTTGCCGGATAGCCGTATAATCAAGCGTATTGGCTCCTGCCGTCCGCGGCGTTACTGATTGGAAGAACGAGGACAATATTTTCCCGCCCCAGTCCAGTGAGCCCAATGTCTTCGAATTAGAGAATTCAAAAATAAATATGACGAGTGTCCCTACTGCAATAAGCGTCCCTGTCATCGATAGAACGACCTTGCTGTGCAGCGACAGCTTGCGGTTTTTGCGGAATTCCATCAGATCCGACATAACGACAAAGCCGAGTCCACCCGAAATGATCAGCATCATAGCTGTAATATTAACGACTGGGTCAGAGACATATAAGGTCAAGCTGCGGTAGTTCCCAAAGATATCAAAACCAGCATTATTAAACAATGAAACCGCGTGAAAGGCTCCAAAATACATCGCTTTTCCCAGCGGCATATCAAATGCAAACCTCGAAGCAAACAACACAGCGCCAACAAGCTCTATTGTCAATGAGTAAACAATTACTCGCCTAATCAAACGCACGATGCCTTCCATGCTCGTCTGGTTCATCGATTCCTGCAGCAAAAGCCGCTCACGCAGCGAAATCCTCTTGCGAAGCACGAGCGCTACCAGCGTTGCCATCGTCATAAATCCGAGTCCTCCAAGCTGGAACAAGCACATTAATATGATTTGGCCCCATATAGAGAAATAAGTTCCGGTATCAACGACAACTAACCCAGTTACACAGGTTGCCGAGGTTGCAGTAAACAGTGCATCTATAAAAGGCAATCTCTCGCCGCTTACCGATGCAAAAGGCATGGATAATAATAAGGCACCCAGCAATATAATAAGAGCGAATCCACTTACCAGAATACGCGGAGGTGACCACTTCATAACATTCCAATCAACCTTCATTCATTACCCTTCTTTTTGATTATGTCATATTGTCATTTATTGTTTTTAAGCATAAAAAAAAGCACTGGAAACTCAAGTGCTCGTGCGATGAGTCCTGTTCCAATACGCCTTCGAGGTTAGCTGACGGATTCGGGCCTGGACAGGCAGCCCTATTCAGCGGAAGAAGACGAAGCTTCACCGCTAAAATTCACCCCATGCTATCAAATGTTGAACTGCTTTGCTTTTAAGCTTGTTCATCCATCTGGATAACTTTATGGTTCCCCCGATTTCCTTAGGAAATTCGGCTATGCTATGCAATTAGTATGACGATAACGATTATAATCCCTAAGCACTCCTGATATAAAGGTGACGTTTATGACAAACAGGACGATATTAGCTCAAATTAGGGCAATGGGACGAACCAGCGCATAGCTAGCTTGCTGGACATCGTTATTTCGCATTTTTTTGAAAACAAACGGTCATTTTCATTGGATAATTTAGGGATTCATATGTTAAGGTAATAAAATGAGCTATTTATCATGAAGACAGTTGAGGTGAAACTATGATTGATTCTATTAAACCCAATGAATGGAAACGATTTATATGGGCAGCAGTTGCTTGCTTTATTATTTATGGCGCCGTACAAATCGTTCCAATGATTACAGCCATCTCATCTGGCGAAATGAATACCAAGGTCATTACGAAATCAGCGGCGGCGGATAAGGCGTCTGCATTTGTTGAAAAAGAAACAGGCTTGAAGGTGAAATCGGCTAAAGCCGTACATCAAACCGATAAAATTATGAATGGCTACTTATCTAAATATGAGCTGGTCAAATCATATACGGATAAATACGACCCTAGGTTTCCTACAGATACGTTTCAAGTTGATCTTAAGTTCATAGGCGGCGGCAGCGGATATGTTTATCTGCATATGCACAGCGGGAAAATAGTCGCTTGGAACTTGAAGCTTGAGGGTGAACAGCTGTCAGATTTAGATAAAGCAAAAGAAGCTATCGCCTTTCTAACTGCAGAAAATTTCAGCGGTACTGAATTCATAGGCGGGCAAATATTGCCTAATGGTGATTGGCAGCCCAAGCCTCCGGCAGGTTATTCCATTAAAAATGCTCATCTTAACGTATTGGTTAACGCTCTTGTCGTGAATGACCGTACGATCATTACTAAATATAAACCGGCATTCGTGGCTCCCTCCGATTACATAAACTATGTAGAGAAACAAGATAAAATAGCTGGGTACCTTACATCAATCGGTTATCTGTTCATGAGCTTCGTTTTATTCGTCTTAGCTATTATTTACTCCGTTTTATATCGAAAGCATACATCCTTTAAATACGGAATCGTATTAACGATCATTTATTTAATTACTTATACGATCATGAATTTAAACGTTCTGGATGGTATTCGGGCTACGCTCGGCGAGACGGATATGGCAGGCGCTACCGTTTCGATCACTGCCATCGTAAGTGTTCTGCTAGCAATTCCAATGGCAGGTTCCATTTATGTATCCATCGTTGCCGGAGATGGCCTCTGGAAGGCGCAGGGCCGCGCTTTATGGCCGCGCTTTGGTCAGAGAGGGTATGGCGATTATGTTTGGCGCAGCGTGGGCTTGTCCTATTTATTCGCGATCATCCTATTCGCAATTCAATCGGTTATCTTTATCGCCTTGAAGCTGTCCATTGGCACTTGGGAAACATCAGATGCCTCGCAATCCCCATACAATATGGGTATTCTTTGGCTGATGCCCGTGCTTGCTTGGGCTGCCGCAATTGGCGAAGAAGCCGTATTCCGCTTCTTCGGTATTGGACTATTTCGCAGGTGGTTTAAAAACACGTTTGCCGCTGCACTGCTGCCTACCTTCTTCTGGGCGCTCGGCCATGTGATGTATCCTTTTTATCCATCCACCACGAGATTGTTTGAGTTGATGATTATCGGGCTATTGTTCAGCTTTATCTTCGTCAGATACGGCTTCATTACAGCCATGTTCACCCACGCCATCTTCAACAGCGTTGCAGTTGGCCTATCCTTGCTCACTATTGGAACAGCACCGAACATAATCTCGGCTATTTTCTTCTCCGTGCTGCCGGTACTGATTGCATTTGTTCTAAAATATTTAAGTCACAAAAAAGAGAAGAAGCCGTCTATGACGACGACTCCTCCCCTAGAGCAGCTATAATTTGCGAAGCTAATTTATCACCAATAGATAGAGGCCGGAAGTCTTCGACTGAGGCCTCTTTTATTTTTTTGATCGAGCCAAAATGCTTGAGCAGCAGCTTGCGTCGTTTCTCGCCAATGCCCGGAATCGAATCGAGCTTCGACTCCACCATGGACTTGGCGCGCTGCTCGCGGTGGAATGTAATCGCAAAGCGATGCACCTCATCTTGAATGCGCTGCAGCAAATAAAACTCCTGGCTGTCCCTTGGCAAAGGAACTATCTCTGCAGGATCTCCAGTCATAAGCTGCGCTGTCTTATGCTTCGCATCCTTCACAAGACCGCAAACTGGGATGTATAATCCAAGCTCATTCTCAAGCACGTCGAGCGCGGCAGATATTTGCCCTTTGCCCCCATCGACTACAATCAGATCCGGCGGAGCTAATTCCTCTTTCACCACACGCTCGTAGCGGCGCCGTATGACCTCGCGCATCGTTTCGTAATCATCTGGACCTTGTACTGTCTTAACCTTGTATTTGCGGTACTCCTTGCGGTCTGGCTTGCCGTCCGTAAAGACAACCATAGCCGAAACTGGATTCGTACCTTGAATATTGGAGTTATCAAATGCCTCGATTCGGCGTACTTCATCCAGTCCTAGCCAGCCTGCAAGCGACTCTGACGCTTTAACGCTTCGTTCCTCATCTCGTTCGATGAGCCTGAATTTCTCGTCCAGCATCACCCTTGCGTTATCGATAGCCATCGTTACGACCTCGCTCTTGCGTCCGCGCTGCGGCATAAGCACCTTAACCTTCAGCCAGCTGTGCAAGGATGCAATGACATCGTCAGCGTGCGTAGCGGCTGCCTCATCAACTGCTGCCACTCCGCCCGCTGATTCCACCGCTTCCAGCTCAGGCGGTATTGGCAGCAGGATTTGCTTTGGCAATGCCGGATTATCGCTATAATACTGCGTAACGAATGTCATGAAATCATCATACTCTTCCCCGTAATAAGGAAAAGTTGTGCCGTGCCGCTCAATAAGCTTCCCTTGGCGCATGTACAATATTTGAACGCACATCCAGCCCTTATCTACTGCAAAACCAAAAATATCACGGTCAAGCGCATCGGACATCGTAATCTTCTGCTTCTCCATGACCGCATCGATTGCAATCAGCTGATCCCGAAGCTCCTTCGCCCGTTCAAATTCGAGCTTCTCGGCTGCTTCCTCCATCTTGCGCTGCAGCTCATTTTTCACGACGTCYTGACCGCCGTTCAGAAACTTTGATATCTCTTGAATCATCCGATCATATTCGCTCTGCTGCACATCAAATTCACACGGTGCAATACATTGTCCTAGATGATAATACAAGCACACCTTATCTGGAAGTGTCTTGCACTTACGAAGCGGATATAGCCGGTCCAGAAGCTTCTTCGTCTGCTGAGCAGCATACGCGTTCGGGTAAGGGCCAAAGTACTTGCCCTTGTCTTTAATGATACGTCTTGTGACCTCGAGCTTCGGATGTTTCTCGTTCGTAATTTTGATATAGGGGAACGTTTTATCATCCTTTAACAGGACGTTATATCTTGGATGGTATTGTTTAATTAAGTTGCATTCTAAAATGAGTGCTTCCATATTGCTAGAGGTAACAATGAATTCAAAATCACGAATTTCAGATACGAGCCGCTGCGTCTTGCCGTTGTGGCTGCCGTTAAAATAAGAACGTACGCGATTTTTGAGCACTTTTGCCTTGCCTACATAAATGATGACGCCTTCGCTGTTTTTCATGAGGTAACAGCCTGATTGATCCGGGAGCAAAGCTAGTTTGTTCCGTATCGTCTCTTTTGCCTCTGCAAGCTGCTGCTCTGCCTGCTCCCGATCCGTTTGCTGATGATCCATGCTCTCGCCTCCGACTGCCAAATGATTCTGTTCATATTTTATCATAACTCGGCTATACTTTGTTTTACAATTGTCACCGGTTCTGGCTTTACAACTGTTTATCTGTTTGAGTATACTAATATAAGTTGAATAAACCGATACTACATAAAGACGACCGTAAATTGGTTGTTACTTACGCAATCGGTCTTTTTCAAGGAGGACGTCAACGATGGAAAACGTAAGAGACCCGCGCGAGCATTTTAACGAAGAGCCTCGCCATGACTTGATGGACGTCGTGTTCGGCTTTGGCGGCATGCTCGGTTTAATGACCGTCATTTTCGCTGTTGCTGTAATCGTGAAATTCATCATTTCATAAGAAAAAGGAGCAGCTTGCTGCTCCTTTTTTTGTTGCCTATCAACGATACGCAGCTGATAAATTAGATATAATTCCGCTATGCCTGTTGTTTTCTCATTAAATAAGGATACAAGAATATAAGTCCGAGTATATAAAGCAATAACGCAAACAATGCAGGTGAAAGATGCAAAAAATCGATATAACCGATGGATAGATGAACACTTAAGCCCGCATAGAAGCCCGGTGCTCCGCCAAGCAGCAGCGTCCACCATATCCAGCGCGATCCCTGCTGGATTCCCCACAGCGCAATAATAAGAATGGCCAGCGCAGCACAGAACAACGCTCCGCCAAATCCTGCTCTATCATGGGCTATCAACGGGATGAGTTTCAAGTTCGCCCCGTTCAGCTCGTTATGCGTCGTATTCAAGTAAACCAAATCCGACTGTACGAACACCTCTGTAATCCCAACGCCTGCAATCGTTAAACCGCCTGCAGCCAGCGCGAAGCCCAAAACAACAAAACAAAATTGTCCATACATCGCCAAACGCCATAATCGATCATTACGAACATTAACTGGCAAGCGATAGGGCTGATCCGGATTTCTGCGCATGGATAGCAGAAACATCGGGAACAAAACCGCAGCAGCTAGCGCATGCAGCGGGTCGAAATAACCGTAGCCAAGAAATAAGAAAAAGCTTAAAAAACCAACAACACCAGAAGTCATCAAAGCTGTTCGAGCCCAGTGCAGACTATGCTTTAATCCATGTCTAGCCAGCTGAACATACAATATCCCGATTGTAATCATCGTTCCGGAAAGCGTAATTCGGTCATGAGACATAAAATGCAGCAGATGATGGTTCACTTGCTTCAGCTCGTCCAACGTCATGCCTATAAAATTCAAGTCATAGGATAGCAGCACCGTAGTCGCAGCAATAATCCAAGACAATATCCCGCCAATAATCATGCCGATTCCAAGCAGGAGCATCCAGCCCCAATGCTTCCAGAATGATGGAGTCACTTGCACAGGAAGATCTCGCACCTGCTCATAAATGACAGCTTCATTAATCCGTTTTGGCAGACCAGGCCCTGCATAAATCAGTCCGCTGTGAAGTATAACAGCGTTAGCGCCTGCTTTCAGCAAATCTAGCGCATCCTGCGGCTCATGCACGCCCCCGCCCGCTTTGATTAGCAAGTGGGAACAGCATTCCTTTCGCAGCAGCTTTATTTTTGCCAAAGTAAGTCCCTTAGCCTCTTTACCAATGCTTGCGCCACAGCCCTCGTTGTTATCATCGCAGATTGCTTCTCCAATGACTACGCCTCTCCAAACACCCTTTGCTGCGTGGAGCAAGGAGAGTAAGCTGTCATTAGAAAAGTCAGGCGGAACATAAATAAACAAAGGTTTATTAGCAAGCGGTTGTGCGGAAGCGTATCCGGCTATTCCTTTCAAAATAGCGAGGGCTTCTTCGAGGCTCCTTGATGAATGCAGGACATCAACATAAAAACCAGCCGCACCTGCTGCATTTAGCAGTACCAGCATGCTTTTAAGTTCGATTAGAGCCTGCTCGCAAGAAGCATGCGGCATTGGAGCAATTCTTGCCAGCTGCGGCAACGAATGTCCGGGCTTTCCCATACGCTCAGCATACTGCTCTACACCGTCGTTTTCATAATAATCTGGATATCGAATGGTTTCATTTAGGATGTCATTCGTTATAGGCTTATCACTCTTAATTTGCTTGACGGTGATTGGACCATGCTCGATAAAACCGATTCCAAACTGAGCCAGCGCTTTATGCGCCACTCCTTGCGGATCTAGACCGCCTGACAATCCCACGCTTGTAGTTAAGGAAATGCCTGCTAGCTTCTGCTCCAAGTGAGGAGATGGCTCCATATGACCAAGTGTACGAATGACAAAAGTACCGCCCGGGATGCTGCTCAGCGTTCCCATTGCTTTTAGAGTCAGTGTTCTGCTCAGCCTAGAAGGAAGCCTGAATAAAAGAGGTCGAAACAAGGACTGATAAGACCAATCCGGCATTAATATTCTCCTTATGGATACTTTTCTTCCAGTATACAACAAACCCAATGCCTGCGCGGCATTGGGTTTGTTGTATATTTATCGAATCTATTAGGAAGCTACTGCACAATTCTAAGCGCTTCGCCCGTTGATGAATTGTCCCGCTGCTTCGATTGCTGTGAAGATTCGGACGGAACCTGCTGCTTCTGAGAGGGACCATCATAACGTGTTCTTTCCGTCCGGTCGATCTGTACAATTCTTCCATCATGAACAGTGATCGTTACATGCCCATAATTAAGACCCGTTACTTGTTCAGAAATACGCTCCAGCCATTGCGCATCTAACTCTAGCGGTTTTGCCATTTCAAACCCCTCCATTATTGTCATTTATTCAGCTTTCTCCGCCGGCTTCTGCGTGCCAGACTTCCATTCTACAATGCTCTTCACGATCATCGTTACGACCGCTAGCATGACGAGCAAAGAAGCAACAGCGAATGAGGCCGAAAATTGATATTCGTTGTACAAAATCTCAATATGCAGCGGCAGCGTATTCGTTTCTCCGCGGATATGGCCGGATACGACAGATACAGCGCCGAACTCGCCCATTGCTCGTGCATTACACAAAATAACGCCATACAATAATCCCCACTTGATGTTTGGCAAAGTAACCTTCCAAAAGATCTGCCAGCCTTTAGCGCCTAAGCTTGCAGCTGCTTCCTCCTCTTGGACACCCTGCGCCTGCATCAACGGAATAAGCTCGCGAGCAACAAATGGGACCGTAACAAACACGGTTGCAAGCACGATTCCAGGAACTGCAAATATAATTTGGATGCCACGCTCATCGAGCCAAGGACCCAAAAAGCCCTGTGCGCCAAATAACAGCACATAGATCAATCCAGAAATGACTGGCGACACAGCAAACGGCAAATCGATTAACGTAATTAAAATATTTTTACCGCGAAAGCGAAATTTACTGATCGCCCAGGCCGCAGCAATACCAAAGACCGTATTCACAGGAACTGCGATTAATGCAACGATAAGCGTGAGCTTAAGCGCTGACAAAGCATCCGGCTCCGTAATCGAATCAATGTATACGCCTACACCTTTTTTTAAGGCTTCAACAAATACCGATGCCAGCGGCAGCAGGACAACTAATCCTAGAAACAGCATCGCTATTATAATAAGCAGCCATTTGACGGGACCTGATTCTGTAATATGCCTCGGCCGTTTGGAAGCTTCTGCATTCGTGTGTACTGTAATTGCTCCAGCCATTTGTATGAGCTCCCTTCTTAGTCTGATACTGTGCGGCGATTCATTCGCCACTGCAGTAAATTAATGACTAGCAGCATCAGGAAGGATACAACGAGCATTACGAGTGCAATGGCAGTAGCGCCAGCATAATCATATTGCTCCAGCTTCGTCATGATGAGCAGTGGAGTTATTTCTGTTTTCAGCGGCATATTGCCCGATATGAACACGACCGAACCATATTCTCCGATACCTCTTGCAAAGGCTAGAGCAAAACCAGTTAGTAGTGCCGGCAACAGCTCAGGCAAGATGACCTTCCAAAAGGTTCTTAAACGATAGGCTCCGAGCATTACTGCCGCTTCTTCCGTTTCTTTCTCCATATCCTGCAGCACCGGCTGTACCGTACGAACAACAAACGGAAGTCCAATAAATATTAGTGCGATGGTAATTCCGAGCGGGGAGTAAGCAACCTTGACGCCGAGCGGTTCGAGCAATGAGCCAATCCAACCATTCGGTGCATAGATCGCAGTTAAAGCAATGCCAGCCACTGCAGTTGGCAGTGCAAATGGCAGATCCACTAAACTGTCGACGATTTTTTTGCCTGGAAACTGATAACGAACGAGCACCCATGCAATTAATAGGCCAAATACCGCATTAACAAGTCCGGCAAAAAATGCGGTTAGAAAGCTGACTCGATAAGATGCAACGACGCGAGCATTCGTAACCGTGCTCCAGAATTCAGACCAGCTGAGCTCTGCCGTTTTGAAAAAAACGGCAGTCAGCGGAATCAATACAATAATGCTGAGGTAAAACAATGTGAATCCAAGCGACAAACCAAAACCCGGCAGTACGTTACGGGGCTTGGAACCTTTCATGTGAAGTCAGCTCCAATCTTGTATATGCTTTGCATTATGAGCCTGGTGTGTAAATTTTGTCGAAAATGCCGCCGTCTGCAAAGTGTTTGGTTTGCGCTTCTTTCCAGCCGCCAAAATCTTTATCAATCGTGAGCAATTCTAGAGTTTTGAAT
>NZ_JBFRDK010000059.1:0-33170 GCF_052113545.1 Paenibacillus sp. TAF43_2 | reverse complement strand
ATCTAGTGCTGTCATAGCCCCCCAAACAAGTCGATTGTTTCCATCATCAAGCAATGTTACGAACTCTTTGCTGTATTCAGCAATTAATGATGGCCTCAGATCTCCTATCTCATAGAGAACTTTAATGCAATCACTTTGGATGTTCTTGTCATTGTTATGCAAGTTATCAACTAGCTCTATTACCGCTCCCTTATCATCTCGATCGGCAATATATTTCGCCAGCTCCTGGTTAGGACCTTCGTCTTTGCGGTTAAGTGAAGCTGCTAATTTGTCGATTATGGTCATCTGTTTCACTCCTTCAAAAAATCTATTGCATAATTTAATTCCACGTCCTGCCCATCGATATATTTCATCTTAAACGTTTGCTCGTTCATCGGAACCGTGATATCGGGAGTTGCTCCGCCAAATCCGCGTTCATCGCTATCGCCTTGAATCGTTTTGTCTTGATTAAGTGATCGGCCATCCGGGAACTGCACGATATATCCTCCCGGCATTTTCATCTCTATAGGAGCGGACACGATTCCGAACGAACCGTTCGTGGACGCAAAGCCGATAATCTTGACATTTTGCATTCCTTTCAAGAACAATGGCAATCCTTCCCCTGAACTCGCGGTGTTCGAATTAATGAGGACGGCGATTTTCCCTGGAAAGTAAATCCGCGAAGGATGAACGGTTCTGGTTTCGGCGCGGTTGATTTCGAAACGACCCGTATTTCGATTGTAGTAACTGACGTATTCATAGATCTTCTTCTCGTTCACAAAATGTCCTGCCATTTGGGCAACAAGGTTGTCGTCTCCGCCCGGATTATCCCGTAAATCGATGATGATTCCCTTTACGCGTTTCTCTTGAAACTCTTTTAATAGGTCGTCCAGCGCTTGCGCAGGATCGGATTGTGTCGTTCCGGGAAGAAAATATCTGATCTTCACGTGCCCGTATTCCTCCCGAAGGATCTCGCCTTCTACGGGAGGATCTTCTTTTTTCAGCTTAATTTTCGTTTTCCTCAAGGTCTCGTATTGATCGTCGTAGGCTGTAAGCGTCGCATTCTTGCTCGATTCATCATCCCGATTCCGAAAATCGACTTGGATTTCTTTGCCTATTGAAGCTCTTGCCAAGAAACGCCCTTGATTTTGAATCCGATCTCCTTCGGTTGCCGACGGGTTCTCGCTCCAGGACGTTTGGTCCAATGCTTCCCGAACGTCTTTCCCATCCCACGAAATGATTTCGGCTCCGAGCTTGATTCCGCTTTTGTCGGCCGGGCTGCCAGCTAACAGCAAGCTAACCAATACTTTGCCGTTATCCAATCGAACGGCGCTAATTCCGACTCCGCCGCCGATTTCATTTTTAAACGTGTTGTTATCGTCGTACAGATGTTCATTCGCGATTTCGATATGGCCGTCGCGGAAAGAAAAGAGGTAATCCCTTAAAGTTTTATAGTAGAGGCTCGGATCATGGTTGCTTTCCGCTTGGAGGAAAAGAGGCTCGTATTTCTTTTTCTTTGCCTCCCAATCGATTTTTTTCCAGTCTCCAAAAGGGTACTCGGCAGACAATCTTTCGTTCATCGCGATAAAAGCTTTGGAATAGCTCTTATGGCTTAAATCGCTCACCGGATTGTATCGAACTTCTCCCGCAACGGTTAATGCCAATAGCGTAGGAAGAGTACCAAGGACGCAAACGATAACCATGACGATGCGAAATTTCGATGACATCGGCTTAATTGCCGGTTTAAAGACTCTTCTCGCAGTACTTAAGAATAGGATGGCCGTAGAGGAGTAAATCAACAGAGCCAGTAAAGAGGCGTCGCCTTTCATAAGGCTAATAATCGCAATGATTACACCTGCGCTCGGTATAAAATCCAACCAGCGGTTATTTTTGAGAATGGGCCAAGCATACCTCAGCAAGACGAACAAGTTTAATGCACATAAAATCATTTCCCAGACAGTCAACCATTTCAATGAATCGAAAACATCTTGAATAAAGCTCATCGTTTCTATTCCTCCGATCAGTTATATGTGAATCGAACTGAGTGTATTGGAGAAATATGAACGGAGCGTGGACTTATTTGCAAATGGCGGAATCGTTATGCAAGGCAGCGGGAAGCATCACGGTAAACGTCGTGCCCAGTCCGACGGTGCTCTTCACCTCTATGCTTCCGCGATGGAGAGCAACGATTTTGTGGGAGATGGCAAGTCCGAGACCATTGCCGCTTCGGTCTTGGGCCCGCGACTTGTCCGCTTTGTAGAAGCGCTCGAAAATAAAGCTTAAATCGTCCGGCGCAATGCCGATCCCGGAATCGCTTATTGCAACAGCAATCTCATGAGGATGAGGCCGGCTGATCGCGATGAGAACTTGACCGGCGCGGGGCGTGAACTTGATGGCATTCCCGAGCAAATTCATCCAAACTTGATTGAGTTGATCCCGGTCGGCCGTTATTCGGGCGCCAGCTCCCGAAGGGGACTCTATGACGACGCGAATGCTTTTGGCCGACCACTGGGGCTCGCACGCAACGATTACTCGTCGAATTTGCTCATCTAGTTTATACGATTCCATCTCGAACGGATGATGATCCGATTCAAGGGAAGCGAGCTTCAGCAAATTATCGCTGAGTCTGGATAATCTGTCGCTCTCGGTAACGATTATATCCAAGTATTGGACGCGATCGTCCTCTGCAATAACCAGATTGCCATCCTTCAGCGCCTTCGCGAATCCCGAGATGGAAGTTAACGGAGATTGGATTTCATGGGACACGTTCGATACGAAATCCTGTCGCATCCGCTCCAATTGCTTAATTTCCCTAGCCATGTCGTTGATGCTCCGAGAGAGAGTTCCGAGCTCATCTCCGCGATTGATTTTCAACTCAACCTCGAAGTCCCCTTTGGCTAACCGCTTAGTCGCATCCGTCATCGCTTGAAGAGGCTTCACCAGGTATCTGCCGGCAATGAGAATGCATAAGCTTCCGATCGCAAGCATGAGGAACAGAATAGTGAATAATAATCGGAAGATCGTAATTTCGTTCTTGGAAGAGCTCTGCAAAAATAAAGCATAATGTTTTCCATCGGAAGAAAACGGAAGGCCGACGAACGTACCGTTATCTTTTCCATGCGAACGGTACGGTTCTCCGCGCAGTACCATGCGAACCGATTCCGAGTTAATCGCTCCGACCTTCTTGCCTTTGGTCGGCACATAGGAGTTCATCCCGCCATTGCCGTCATAAAGCTGCAAGGTATAGGAAACCAATTCAGCCATATCATTCATGAACACATCCAAATCCGGAGGATTCGTTTGCTCGTACACGCGTATAATACGATCGCCGGCCGCGATCATATCGTTTTTACCCGTAGCGTTCAGATCATTCTGGAATAGAGCAAGGGCGAGAAGAAGGGATGAGACCAAGCTGATGACAATGGCGGCCAGAAAAGTCAGCACGACGCGAACGTATAACGATTTCATCCCGGATTCACCGCCAGACGATAGCCGACGCTGCGTGCCGTTTCAATGCGAAAATGGCGGACGTCCCCGGCAAAGCGTTCCCGAAGCCGCTTGATATGTACATCGACGGTTCGGTCGTCGCCTTCGTAATCCATGCCCCAAATCTGGGTGATCAGCTGCTCTCTCGTAAAAATCTGCCCCGGGTGGCCGGCAAGCATGAACAGCAGCTCGAATTCTTTCAGCGGCAATGCTAATTCCTCTTCTCCCCGCATGACCTTATACGTTTTCCGATTCAGCACGATTTCGCCCAACGGTATGACCTGGGACGAAGCAATACGGGATCGCTTCAGTAACGCTTTAACCCGCATCACAAGCTCAACTGGATCAAACGGCTTCGTCATATAATCGTCGGTTCCGAGCTGGAAGCCTTTTATCTTTTGACCCGATTCGCCCTTGGCCGTAACCATTAGAAGCGGAATGTCGGGATCGCTTTTTCGAATTTCTCTGCACAAATCCCATCCGTCCATATGCGGCATCATAATGTCGAGGATGACCAGATCGATTCCCGAACCTTTGACGATAGCATGCGCATCGATGCCGTTGTCCGCCTCTGTCAGATAGAATCCTTCATTCTTCAAATAAAGGCGCATCAAGGCGCGAATGTTAGGATCATCGTCCACGATAAGAATATTGACCATATAACCAATCCTCCACTTGGAAAACGATAGCCTTACGTTTGAATGTTGAACGCTGCAATCCCCACCTTATATTCACTGGACGGACCACGCGGTGGCATGCGTACAACATCAGAAGCACAATATAAAAAGCAGCCAAAGCGAATACAATACGGCTGCTTTAAAAGTATAACATCTTCTGATTGTCTGGAGCTTTAAAACACAGTTTTCTGGTAAAAAAATGAACCAAGCATTGTGACATCACAACGATTGGTTCATAACCATCAAACACGATTTCTATGATTACGGACTATTCCATAATGTACTAGGAACCTCTCGACGCAGCACAGGGACCACTTCAGTAGCAAATCGTTCAATTTGCTCGCGTTGCTCCATTTCTGACAAGCCATCTACACTGATGCTGACCACTTGGTGCCCGTAAGCTTCATGATAGTTTAAAATCTTCTCGATCACTTTATCAGCGCTGCCGATCAAGGCAGGCCCATTTTGTACATTGTCCTCGAGGTCTTTGAAAGGCGAGTTGTTGTGCTGCGATGCAGCCGTAGCATGGAAAGCATCGTAATAGGGCCTATATCGTTTGACGGCTTCCTCTGTGGTGTTCGCCAGATATAAGCTTCCAAATCCCGAGCCAACCATTGCTTTTTGAGGATCATGGCCATAATGGGCCAATCTCTCGCGATAATGATCGATTAATGCTTTATATTTAGCCTGTGGGTGAAACGTATTGGAGGAAAAAATCGGTTCACCATATTTCGCAGCCAATTCGGTCGACAGCGTGCTAGATGCGCTTCCATGCCAGACCGGAATTGAATGCTGAAAGGGTCTTGGCTCGGTAGTCACATTTTCAAGCGGTGAACGGTAGCGCCCCTGCCAGGTTACGTTCTCTTCATGCCACAAGCGCTTCAGTAGTGCATACCGCTCTGCAAGGGATTCCCATTGTTCGTCTTCGGTAATTCCAAAAAGCGGATAATGGCGAGGGTCGTTTCCTTTGCCAATAATCATCTCGAGTCGACCTCCCGAGAGATGGTCCAGTGTGGCATAGTCCTCAGCAACACGCACTGGGTCGAGAACGCTTAGAACGGTGACCGTTGTAAGCAAACGGATCTTTACGGTTCTGGCAGCAATCGCGGTCAGAACGACTGGTGGCGAAGATGAGATAAACGGTGCTCCATGCCGCTCTCCAATTCCATAAGCATCAAAGCCAAGTTCTTCGGCAAGGACAGCCTGTTTAAGTACGTTCTCAAATTTCTGGTGGGTGGTCAATGTTTCCCCGCTTACAGCATTCGGTATGTTCATCATTAGGCTAAACAAAGCAAATTTCAAGATTTGCACTCTCCTCTCTAAGCCGGACTCAATCGCTAATAAGCTCTTTTCAAACCTACCCTTTGTGAACATAAAAAAAAGCATGGATTTAATAATCCATGCTTCCGGTTGTCCAGACAGCTTGTAATTCCGATGAGTTTAATATGTTTTATATTTTTTAAGTTATCATCGTTGCACAGCATTGTCAATCAACGCTTTTTGACCCTTCTTCTTGGGGTTTTATCCTTTATTCGTCGCGGCTCACACGAAAACCTTGATCGGGACCCATGCCATTTGCCTCAAAATTGCTCAGATAAGATAACTCGCCAACATCACCAAGCCAGCCCCCGCCCTTCACAACTCGGGTAGAATTACTATTGCTTTCTGAGTCTCCAAACCCGTTCCAGCACCATTCCCTTACATTGCCTGACATGTCGTAAAGCCCTAACTCGTTGGGTTTCTTGACACCGATGGATTTTGTTTTGTTATGGTTGCTCTCTACTATAGGCCAGTTCCATTCTCCTGATAACATTTTATCTCCAGCGTTTTTCCAATACCATGCGACATCATCTGCATTATTGCTTCCGCTGTAGGTGTAACTTTTGCTCTTCTGACCACCGCTTGCAGCATATTGCCACTCTGCTTCTGTCGGCAATCGGTAACCATTCGCTCCTGCATTGATCGTTACTGTCCATTTTAGATTATCGTTTTCACTTGTATTTTTCGGATCTTTATTATTCTTGTCTATGGAGTAATACGGTGTTAATCCCTCTTTGATACTCCTCTTATTACAATACTCCACAACGTCATACCAACTCACCATTTCTACTGGCAAATTGTCGCCTTTAAATTCCGAGGGATTGCTCCCCATAATCTCAATCCACTCTTTTTGAGTTACCTCATATTTGCCGATATAAAAATTCGATAATGCTACTTTTTCCCCATAGTAGTTGGACTTCTTGTTCATAAACGGTCCGCCCTTGACTAAGACAAAGTCATCTGGTATTTTATTCGAAGTTTTATCAGGCTTTTCTTGCGAACAAGCACTGACAACAACCATTATTGCTATGATAAGAAAAACGATTAGTTTTCTCATTGTTATATCTCCTTTAAACGTTTAGGAAAAATTATAGTCCGTAACAGACTACAACTCTCCTCTGGCAGCATCGAGGAGCGTTTATCTTATGGGAAACGATCCTCAATGCGTCCAAACTGAAGGATCCAACTGGATGGATTCTAAAAGATAATAGTCAAGTAGCATGTAGGTTCTATCATTTTTTGAAATAGATAAGGCCGCAGGCTGTGAGACCGAGCGACCTTAACATTATCAAAAGATTAAACACATTCTCAACACACTAGATTCATCGTGCGCCAATTCATCGCCCTAATTGTAGCTGAACGGTTACCAAACCGTGACGTTAGAGCTGCCACTGCTTTGATATCCTTCTGTCGCTAACACCTGGTAGGACCAGCTGCTTCCGAGGTTCATTCCTTTACTCTGCCATGCACTTACGTGGTTGCCAAAAGTGATAGCGACGTTGCTGCCTGTCGCTCTCTTAGACTGGCGGACACTCCAGAACTGGGTGAACGTTTTTGTGCCGTCAATGGAAGGTGCATTGACTCGTTGCGTCGTATAAATATCGTATGTTCCTCCATCACTGGACACTGTGCCTTTAAATGTTCCTGTAGGTCTATAAGTGCCCCAGCTATCAACGACGTAATATTCAATGAGTGAGTTTCTTGTCCATCCATAGAGAGTCAAATACCCATTGCCGGACGGCGCCCAGACGCCGGCATTATAGTTTATTGTTCTAGATGGCGATCCAGTATTCCAGCCTTTACCAACCACAAAATTTCCGGTGTTTGACCAGCTGACACTGTAATTCCCACCAGATCCATTAGTAGCATTAACTGTACCGCCACCATCGGTCCAGTTTTGCCAGTAGTCTGTCGCTGCACTTGCGGATACTGCAAACAAGCTGGAAATACTCATTGAAGCTGCAATAACTAGCGTAAACACTTTCTTTTTAAACTTAAACATATATTATTACCTCCTAAAATTTAGTGTTTGTTACTGCTTGCCTACACACTACTTGAATATTACCTTTTATAAATTTTTATAAATCTCTCTCCTTTCATTGTTTGTCGGTTGTTTTTCCTTGCAGTACAGTTCGTAACTTGTCCTGTTTCAAAAAACGTGAAATCTGTCCCTCCTATCTAAAGGAATTTTTCTTTCAACACAAGACAATTCATGTCTTGATTAACTAAATTATAGAAAGTAAGCGCATACATTACAACTTAACAAATTATAGATTTGCCCCCACATATTAACTAATATTTTGAAACGCTCAAGGAACCAAGGTCTGCACCCGCCCCTCAATATCGTCAGCATTCCCTTTTTTAAAGTAAGATCTATCAAAAGAGCCCCTATCATTCCGCTTGGAATGACAGGGGCCCTTCGCTATAACCTATTAAACAAATGCAAGATACGGAACTACAAGTGCTAAATTGAGTTAGCCTTCAACTGTTATTCTCGGCTTGGTCATCTTGTTATTCCACTTTGCTTAGAGCAAGCTTGGAGAACAGATCTTGAAATACCGCGTCACGGTCAATATAGCTTGCACAGCGTATCAAATGTCTTGTGCTATCCGTGCTCCAGCGGAAATCCTCGGAGATGATTGGGCTTGGAATAAGCCGTGAAGGAACCCACTTGGGCTGATTCAGCCATGCGATAACCGAGATATCCCATATCACTCTGGAATAGGCGAAATGATCATCCTTGCAGTTTTTGTACGTCTCATAGAGGTACTCTCCAATTGCGCCGGAAGGCTTTACATAATCTCTAACCTCCGATAGTGTCGTACGAAGGTTTGAAGCGACTCCCATGCATGGGATAAGGATCAAAGGCACTCCGCAGTTCATTACGGTTCTCGATGCATGGAGATCCTGTTCGAGATTAAACTCGCGAGTGTCAGGCCAATCCAGAGCATGGCCTCCCAGCCAGACTACAACGATGCGCTCAATGATTCGCGGCTCTATTAGAATGGCACTCGCAATATTCGTAATGGCACCGATACCGACTACATATAATGGATCATTCTTATCGCTTGCCATTGCGCGTTCTACCAGGTTTAGAGCTGCCTCGCTGCGAATCGGGGAGCTATCAGTAGGCAAATAAGCTTCGGAGCCGCGATAGACGGGGACATCCTCTCGATTCATTAGCTTAAGAATGCGAATGATTTCCTTATAGCTTTTTTCCATCCCGTCATCGGGCCCCGTAGAGAGCTCATTATGAAACGGTGCTGCATATAGAGCCTGAAGCTCTATTTTTTCTGGTGACAATAGCGCATAAATAACTGCAAATTGGTCGTCAATCTCGTTAAAAGTATCCGTATCGAGCACCATCCTAACTCTACTGCCCGGTGCCTCCAATTTGCGAACCAGCTCATCTACGGGCAATGCCCCGAAATCTAGACCCATATCATCTACCTCCATTTATATAATGAATTGGCTTTTCAGCCATGCTATAATGAATTCATTTTATAAATAATTTAAATAATGTAGTAGCATCATACGGTCGTTCTATATCACGAATTGGCTACGATGACAGGAGAGCTATGAATGGGAGCCTCATTGGATTTCTTTTATCAAGAAACGAGAGCGAAGCATGAGCATATTGCAATGCATCACCATCAGTGTTATGAGCTGGTTTATTACGACTGCGGTCAGGGGACAACTCGAATCGGGGATGCCGAACATGTTTTCAAGGCAGGTGATTATGCGATAATAGCACCTTGCACGCCTCACGATGAACGGCATGGCAAACCGTCGAAGGTTATGTTTACGGGATTCACGAGCACCATCTATCCTCCCTTGAAAGAAGGAATCTACCAGGATTCCCCGTCAAGGCCTATTCTTGGCCTCATGCAGATGATGGCCAAAGAGCTTCGTGATAAGCCCCCCTTCTATAAGCAATTGCTCGATAATTTGATTTCGCGTCTATATTTGGAGGTACTGCGGGCTCAACCTTCCCAAGAACCAGATAGCCGCCATGACATTATCCGATTCGCCCAGGCTTTCATCGATGAGTACTATACGCAGAAAATTGACTTCCAAGCTCTTGCCGACCAATCTGGTTATAGCTATGATCGGTTTCGTCATTTATTCAAAGAGAAGATGAGGTTATCTCCCAGCCAATATATTTTGCAGCGTAGGATCGAGCATGCCAAAACATTGCTTAGGCATACCCCCTTGCAAATATCGGTTATCGCGATGGAATGCGGCTTTTCGACGGATGCGCAGTTTTGCAGCCTGTTTAAGCGGGAAACGGAGATAACCCCGAAGCAGTATAGAGAGCTCGCCGGTGACTAGATGTGAGTGAGTTACTTATTTTCATAACGTTTTAAGCCTTAGTTCATAAAAATACTGCACAATAGGATGCTTTAACTTCATCTTCTCGGTCATGTTTAAAAGCCGCTTTTTCCCAATTCGTCTGTCCACCAAAGCTAGAATATTTAATAAAATATCATTGCTCTCTAGGCTTTCCTCTATTGAAGTGGATAAAAACTTATTAGCGACAACGACAAAATTTGATTTACTTAATGATGATTGTGCTGAAAAAATTTCCTTAGCATATTCGGATAGTTTTCTGCTTCTTGCCATTACTTTTAGACGATCCTCAGGAACTTTCCCATTGGTATCTTTTCTCACCGCTTCAATTTCTTCATGGTTGATAGGAATTTCGATAGCTGAATCATTCTTAATTTCCAGCTCCGTCTGATACCATCTAATTAAGGTAGTACTATCACTCATACTGAGTACGTTCTTTTTATCTACCGCAATATAACATTGACCTGCTTTGTCAGGTGAATAACGATAGCTGGTTGCACGATATTCGAACCTGCCATGTAAAGCAGGAGAGAGAAAACTCTCAAGCTGTTGCTTCAATTTGCTCCAGGACATATTGCCTCCTAATTTCTATGTTCTATATAATAAATACCTATTAAGGGATTCGTAGCATGAAAAAACCTCCACCGCTGTGAGTGGAGGCCAACATAACGCTTGTTATCCATTATAACAAATTCTAACGTTTATTGACGGTTTCTAAATATTACCCTATCGAGCGCTGCTGAACCGATCCATCACTTAATCTCAGCCAAGTATCAAACGTTCTGGATCCCTGTTGCAATTCAATCACTCTTGCACCAATTGGAATATCCGTATCCCATATAATATAGCTTGAAGAGCGTCCATAACAAAGGCGAATGCCATGATGCTCGCCCGAATAATCATTTCCGTGATCATGCCCTGCAAAGGTCCCCATAACATCGCCCATCTCTACCATTGCGGAAAATAAACCGCTGTTGATACGAGGGCAAGAAACCTCTTCTCTCTTTTCACCCTGGCACTCGGACTTATCCCATACCTCTTGATACTCCGGCAGCGGAATATGGAAGAATGCTAGTGAAGGGATAGGTTGTCCTCCGTTCTGATCCGTGAATGTCTTCGATTGTGCCGCATACCAGTCAATTTGATCTCTGCGAATCCAATCGTATCCATGAACGTGAGGAAGGGCAGAGTAACTGCCGCTATCCAAAAAATATAAAGCTGCCGCGAAACGTTCATCACTGCCCTGTATTCTCAACACATAATTGCTTACACCGCTGACATGCTCAGCCGTCCGTTCAGCGGCGCAATAGCTATGGCTCAGTTGAATATCCATAAGCTGTTCCCTTGTAATTCCCGCTTCCGAGTCGTGATTGCCGAAAATAGCAACCCATGGGACTTTCATCGTTTCGATAGTCGATACTGCATTTCGGAATGACTGCTCTGGATTGCTGCAGCGCAAACTGCCAATGACATCACCTGCAAATACAACAAGATCAGGCTGCTCCGTATCCATGACGGTTCGCATCATGTCAGCGGTTCGCTCATTTAGGTCAGCGGCATCATCCATATACTCGGTGTCAGAAAACTGGACTATTTTGAATGTACCGTCTGTACGAAACTTTAATGCTTTAACCATTCCCAATCTCCCCAACATAATAAAATGATAGCTCCTTAATAGAAGGCTCGCCTTGCGACTTGGTAACGGTTAGAGAGACGCCTCGAACTTTAACAGGCGGAATTCGCACAATAGACTTATGACCAATGTTTTGTCCCTCATATACCGTTATGGTTCGATGGGATTTCTCTGTCATAATATTGATTTGAAAACTCAAAATATGCTCCCCAGAAGATAAATCCTCTTGAATAACAATATGATCAATCAGATGTGGATGAGCAGGCTCATAAACCCATTCATGCTGGTTGTGAGTACATTGCTCCAAGGTCGCGATAGGGTTTTCAAATCTTCTTCGTATTTCTGCACCCATTGCAGCCAATCGGCTTACGTCTTTCGAAGGCAGCAAGCCTTGTCTATCCGGGCCAATATTCAGCAGCAAATTCGCACCGCGCCCTACCGAATAATAGTATAAGCCCATGAGCTGATCCAGACTTTTGATCGTATGCTCGTCGCTATCGCTATAAAACCAATTCGCTCTCATCTGCACATCACATTCCGCTGGCAGCCATAGCTTATCCGTCAAAGCTTCCTTTTCCTCGGTCATGATCGAAAACTCAAGCGAATCCACGACATTCCAGCATGGAATCGGCGCAATGCCATCCTCGTTCCCGACCCACCGGAAATCAGGATCTCCCATATTAAAAATTAAAATATTCGGTTGAAGGCGGCGAATTTCTCCGATGATTCGTTTCCAATCATATTCATGATCCTCCGAGCCACAACCGTCAAACCACAAAATATCAATTTCTCCATATTGACCTAACAGCTCAGTAATTTGATTTACAAAATAATCGTCGTAAGCGCTTGCATCCTGGTTATAGAAATCCGCAGATCCGTCAAAAGGAGAATAATATAAACCAGGCTTTACATCATATTTTCGACAAGCCTCTATAAACTCCCGAACAACATCACCCTGACCATCCTTCCATGGCGATTGTTTCGTAGAGAACGAGCTGTACTGCGACGGCCAATTAGAAAACCCATCATGATGCTTAGCCGTAAGTACTGCATAATTCATTCCTGCTTCCTTCGCCGTACGGATCCATTGCTCACAATCCAATTGCTGCGGGTTAAACAACTCGGGGGACATGCCTCTTGGATCAAAATCTACATACCCTTCATAAAACGTTCTGAGACCAAAATGTACAAATAATCCGAACTCCCAGGATTGATACTCGAGTTGTTTCGGGCTTGGCTTAATATTAGAATTAGCTGTCATCTTTAGCACCTCTTCTTCATTAATGGAGTATTTTTAGCTTTATTGTGGTATTCATTCGAGCTGACACCAGTATATTCCTCGAATTATTATAGAACTAAACCAATTCCCGATACTCTACCTCTTGAGGAGCAATTTCATATAATTTTTTTATCGGAATAAAGCAACAACTCTTTAGACCTTTTCATGCGCACGATTAACAAATAGTCATTAAAGGAGATGTCTTCTTCAGCTTTAAACAGCTTACCTAGTTAAACTGGAGGAAGATGTATTTTTTCTGCAATAGCCTTCAAGTCGACTATACATATCTTTTAGCAATTACACCAATATTTCGACTACAGTAGCTTGTACGAGCAGTTTTGGCATTTCAGAATTTATGAATTATTTCTTATGCTTTTGAATACAAGTTTTAAGAAAGTGTGTTTCTGTCCATATAGTAGGCACAAAATAAGGTAATTCAGTTCAATAACATAAGACCGCTCCTACCTGAGGAACGGCCTTCATTCATATATTCATTTTCGAAACGTATTCAAATCCCAGCGATCCGCCCACTTGATTTCTATCCCATCTTCCATAAAAGTGATAGGAAGCCATACATATCTTGAATCCGCTAGCTCTTCCGGTTGCCATCGGTCAGCCATAAAAATATAGCTGTTCTCCAATCCCTGAACAGGAAACACATACGTGCTCTGTGCATAAAACGTCTTCCGGGCATTTGGTCCACTTAACGGATTATCCCTTAGCTCCCACCGTCCCATCATTCGATCTGACTCGGCAACGAGAGCCGCATTGGGATACCACCCCGTACAACCCGAGGATAGCAAGTAATACTTMCCCGCATGTTTAAACACCGCCGGCGCTTCCCGGGACTGGTCGATGAACGCTTTCGTAAACTCGCCATTCAAATCTGTATAATCATCCGTTAACCTCGAAATGATCAGGGTTTTGTTCCAGTCAGACGAATGAATTAAATACGCCGTTCCATCGTCGTCTTTAAATAATGTCATATCACGGCTATCCACGTCGTTAGGACGCTTGCTTCCCACGTATTCAAATGGTCCCGCTGGATTTTCACTTACGGCCACGCCGGTTTTAGCCAGCGTATAGTCCTCACTATCAATATGAAGCCACATGACGTATTGACCAGTCCGATCGTTCTTCAGAACCTTCGGACGCTCCGCTACTTTAGACGGATGAAGGTCGTGATTCGGATCATCGGAAACCGCAGGCAACACGATGCCTTCGAATGTCCAGTTGTATAAATCACTTGAAGAGTAGCAGGATATGCCAATGATGTCTACGCGCTGAATACCGATCCGACCTAAACTGTTCGGGCCGTCTTTATTCTCTCCATACCAGTAATACATACCGTTATCGAATAATATACTGCCACCATGTGCCTGAATAGGCCTTCCATTCGTATCCAGCCACAATTCACCCGGCTGAAAATCCTCATACTTTATCATTCCAACAACCTCCACTCTTAGCGTTGCAAATATGTAATTTTCGCCCAATTAAAGAGACCTTGCTGATAAATTCGGCTCCAGCAAGGTCTCTTCCTACACTAAACGAGCTTTCTCGCGGATTTAGCGACCTTCCGCTTGCGCTTGCTTATTCGTTGCTTCAATCACTTTCGTACCGCCTTTAGACAGCCACTCTTCCTTGAAGGATGCGAAATCCGCAGGAACGTCCTTGGATTCTACAATTATTTTTACGAATTTTTCATTTACCAAATCATTCAACTGGCTTGAAACACTCGGATCGAGTTCCTCAGGATTAATGTTTAAATAAGCTAACGGATTCGGAACGGCGAAGTCGCCTGTCGATTTTGCCATTGCTACAATGTCCTCTTTATTAGGCGTACTGTCGGCTAGGAAGTCCGAATTCCATGAAACCAATGCTTTTAATGAAAAGGCTTTGTCTTTGCCCTTTTCTTCATCCGACATGAGGGGTGTAATTTTATCTCCGTCTTTGCTGTAGTGGACCCCTTCAATACCGTTCATCATTAGCTGCTGCCCTTCACTTGAGAGGAGGTAGTCTAGCAGCTCTAACGCTTTTTTCTTTTTCTCATCCGAGATGTTGGCATTAATAGACGTTTCCGCCCAGAAGTTATTGAAGCCATCCATTCGCTGAGCGCCTGTTTTCCCTACCAAGGTGCCTACCCATGTGAAAATCGACTTCGGATCGGCATTGGGATATGCCTGCTTGAACTTATCATAAAAATCATTATAGAAGGTCGCATTTGCGTTATGAATCATGATTCCGACTTTGCCCGTTATGAATTTCTCGATTTTCTGATCATCTGTATTCAACATAAACTCAGGATCAAGAATTTTTTCCTTGTAAAGCTGGTTTAGAAAAGAAAGCCCGTCTCTCGTTTCATCGGAAAGCACCTCCGGCGCCCATTGCCCATCTTTCTTCTCCCACCTATCAGTGCTCGTGTCGAAAGCGTTGAACAGCGGATATTGCCACCAAATCCCTCCAGCACTGGAGGAATAGCCGTACGTATCCTTCTTGTTATTGCCGTCTGGATCACCCTCGGCAAATGCCTTAGCAACCGCATAGAACTCATCGATCGTCTTTGGTACTTCGAGATTTAGTTTATCCAGCCAATCCTTACGAATTAGAATATTGTGGCCGCTCACCGCCATCTTGCCGCTTCCGGATTCATTGAATATAGGGAGCGCATAATGTTTGTTGTCGGTCGTTTTAGCTAAATGTTCAAAGTTGGCCAACGACGCTTTAATATTCGGATATTGCTCTGAGTAATCTGAAAGCGGAAGAAGCATGCTCTCTTTAATCCACTGACGATATTGAACCGGACGGTCAACGCCGTAGGAAACAAATACATCGGGCATCTCCCCAGAGGCAATCATCACGTTCAGCTTCTCTTCCCAGTCATTCCACGAAGCTGTAATCGGCTTCAAGCGGATGTTGAGCTTTTCCTGCAAGTGCTTATAGATTTGAGAATCCTTCGAGTCAGCACCCTCGAACATCCAACTAAATACGGATAATTCAACAGGCTTTGTATTTTCAACGACTGGTTTAGAACTTGGGCTTGCAGTTGAAGAGGACTCACCCGCTTCGTTTTTCTCATTATTGCTTCCACATCCTGCAATAACCCCAACAAATAACAACACAACGGCAAACAATAAAATGAGACCTTTCTTTCTATTCAACATATTGTTCACTACTCCCCTTTTATGAATAATTAATTCATTCTAGTAATCTGACTGTCAACTCTTGATTGATCCAATCATCACCCCTTTAACAAAGTGCTTCTGAATGAAAGGATATACAATGATGATGGGAATGACAGAAACCATTACAATCGCATTCTTAATGGTGTCACCCAGCATGAAATCCTTGCTTACGAAGCTCCCGCTGCGTGTCAATTCCATATTGTTATTAATCAGAACATCCCTTAACACCATCGCTAACGGCCATAGTTCCTTATCGTTAAGAAACAACATCGGAACGTACCAGTTGTTCCATTGCCCAACCGCGATAAATAATGCGATCGTTGCCAGAGCAGGAAACGATAAGGGGATGATGATCTGGAAGAACACTCTCATATAACCAGCCCCATCAATTTTTGCTGATTCCTCCAGATCAATTGGGATATTTTGAAAAAATGTTTTGAGCACAATCAAGTTATAAGTGCTTAACGCTGCCGGAATGATCATAACGGCCAAACTATTTACCATCCCAAGGCTCTTGATTAGCAAGTAATAAGGAATTAGCCCCCCGCCAAAAAACATCGTGAATATGATAAAGAGAAAGATAGCGGTTCTACCCGGAAGATCTTGTTTCGTCAACGGATATGCTGCAATTGATGTAATCAAAAGCTGGTATAGCGTACCAATAACCGTAACGAATACGGAAACCACAACCGACATAAGAATCGTATTTTTCGAGAAAACGTATTCATAGGCTTCAAAGGAAATACTTCGCGGAATGATATTAAATCTGGTTTTCACTGCTTCTTCATACGGCAGTACGGATCCAACAAGTACATGCCAGAACGGGTAAAGCATAATACAAGCCATGAAAACTAAAAAAATGATGTTCAGTATGTCAAATATTTTCCCAGAAACACTCGTAGATCGCACCATTATTCAATCACCTCAGTAAATGCCATGTCCATTCATTTTTTTAGCCGCGCTGTTTACCGCGATAAGAAGAACAAAATTGATTACGTTTAAGAATAACCCGATTGCGGTGGCCATGCTATACTGTCCTTGCGTCAGCCCGATCCGGTAAACGTAGGTATCGATAACATCACCGCTTTCATAAACCATCGGGTTGTACATATTAAACACTTGGTCGAAACCACCGCTCATCATGCTGCCAAAATTCAATATTAACAAAATCGATATGATCGGCAGCAAGCTTGGCAGCGTAATGTGAACAATCTGTTTCCAGCGGTTAGCACCATCGATTACGGAGGCCTCATACAGATCCGGATTGACACCGGACAATGCCGCCAGAAAAATAATCGTTCCCCATCCGACTTCCTTCCAAATTCCTGAAATGACTAGTAGTGGCCGGAACATGCTGTTGCTTGTCAAGAAATTAACTGGATCTCCGCCGAACAGAACAATAATGCTATTGACCAAGCCCTCGTTAGACAGCAGTGCGAACAATATGCCCGAGATCGTTACCCACGAGATGAAGTGGGGCAAATAAATAATCGTTTGAATCGATCGCTTGAAGATTCTGTGCCTCACCTCATTTAAAAGAATAGCCAGAATAATCGGAGCAGGAAACCCAAATAGGAGACGCATTAAATTGATTTCAATCGTGTTGGTAAAAACCTGCCAAAACTTATCGGTCGCGAAAATTTGTTCGAAGTGCTTAAATCCTACCCATGGACTGCCTAAAATTCCTTTCGTAATCCAAAATTCTTTAAATGCGATTGATGCACCATACATGGGGATGTAACTAAATATAATTAAAAACGCAACGGCAGGAAGCAGCATGAGATACAGCATTTTATATTTGACTATTCTTCTGCGTACATCCTTACCCGCTACGGCTTTCGCCCCAATTGTCGCCATATTATAGCTCACCCGTTTTCTTCTGCAGCCTGAACCGGCTGTCGTCTCGATTGAATCCGATGTTATTAAGCAAATTCACATTCGTGCTAGTCGCATCATCAATATAAATATGATCCTCTGTTGTTTCAACCGTGGACAATCTTCTGTTGTTCTCAATCCAAACCTCGTTACAATGGCTTGCCATTAAACTTCCCTGATAATATTCCGGGTGGAGCAAGACATTCTCATCTCCATAGGCATGCGATTTGAGCCTCATAGCATTGGAATTCAGAATGGCATTATTGCGGATATATACCCTTCTGCAGGATGAAGCATAAACCGCTTGCTGCGGACAATTGATAATTGTATTATTCTCGATCCACACTCGGTCAAAGACCGCATATTGCGTTCTCCCCATAGCAAGATATACACCCATGTAGATAACGGCCATATTCCAGTGATTCACATCGCAGCTGTCAATCAAATTATTGCGGATACGCAGATTGCTTACTCCAAATCCTTCCGACCAGCGAGACTCGGAACCGCACTCAATCTGAATCGCTGACCCTTGATTCATAAAGAAATGATTGTTCTCCACTAAGCCGTTGCTGGAATGCAGCAATATCCCTCTTGCGCGGTTATGGTGAAAGAAATTATTGCGAACGATATAGTTGCTGGAATCATATCTTCGATTAAAAAGGATCGCGCGTTCTGAAACCTCGGCTGGGATCGGTTTTTCAAAGGTAAGCGTGCAGGTGTTATACTCCTTGTTCCATTCCACGCCTGCGATACGCTCCGTGATCTCGGCAGGCGACAGATCTTCATTTCGAAACTCGACTTCGTCCCCTACTGCAAAGGGATTACGCCATGCTAGCACACGAATTAAACGTAAGGTCCGATCATCGATTCTCTTGAAACCCTGAACTGAATTATCGTGAATGTTCAGGCAATCGTCGCCGTTGTAGCTGAAATCGCAGTCTTCAATCATAAAGTAACCTAGAGAATTACTGATATGGCAGCCATCTGCCGTGACGGAAATGCAACGCGTCGTTCCTGGCCGTTTCACAATTCTGCATTGTAGCAGCGCCCAATGGTGTTGATCTCCCGACGCCACGAAAGCATGTCCTGGCGCAGAATAGATCGTTACATGCTCAATTTGCAAATGCTGATTGCTTTTAAGTTCGAAAGCGTTCGCGTCATAAATGTAATGACGTACGATGTAAGCTTGCCCTGGATTCAGAAAGCGAAATTCTTCGGGGTTGGACAGTGCAATTCGGAACGTATTGAGATCCTGGCGACTAATATTCCGGAAATGGGTTTTGTGGAATTCACGACCTAACTCGCAGCCTGCAGATAACGTCAGCGGGTTCATCGCGTTTAATGTCCGTATGTTCAGATCGCTCGGCGCTTGCGAATACTCCGGAAAGTGAAGATCGAAATAAGTGCTGTCTGAGGCTACTTCCCTTACTAGTCCGATGCTTGCCAATTGCCCGCTTTCCCAGTCCCAATCGACAGTGAAATTTTTGAATATCGTCCGTACGCAATTCCTTATGGTAAAGAAGACTTCCACCGTAGAAAAGATGAATTCAGAGCCGCCGCCATCGAACTGAAAATCGTGCATCCCTTCGAATATAGGATGATTGCCATTATAAAATCGATATATTCCCGAAGGGACGACAAGCTCGGACGAATGTTCTCGTTTGCAATAATCAATGGCATTCTGAAAGGCACTACCATTACAATACCCTTCCTCGGATCTAGCACCGAAATCAGCAACGCTAACTCTCTTATATCCACTCCATTCCGGAGCACTGATTGAGATTTCAGACATGCTCACAGCTGTATCATCATTCTTTACGCGCCTCACTCACCTGCCTCCTCTCTCTATCTACGCCTGTTAACTCTCTTGCTATATTGATTGTGCCATAGACGGCCTTCCCTTAATATGTGCTGAGAATAGAATATTGGATGTAGTTTGTTACGATGTTGCAGGGATGCTTATTCAAAAAAAATGCCCCGATCGGTGATCGAGGCATCCTGTGTCCCTATAGCTCAGTGAGTATAACGTTATCGTATAGCACAGTCGCATTATACGTTTCTAACCCAATCCTCCCCTTGCTGAACGTAAAAGCAGGATCTGTTGCACTTAGTTGAAGAATGCCATCCACATACAAGTTTATTTGATTTCCAATAACTTCAACTGACACGCGATAAGTCGTCCCGACGTTGATCGTATGAGCTTTCGACGCCAGCACCGTCTGGGTCCCCGCTATCGTTTTCTTGATTGCGATCCCATGCATATTACCGATATAGACAAAATATTTATTGTTTGCATCCGTTACACGAAAGACCAGATTCGCGAAACCGCCGCTTCCCGCGGTATTGCTTATTTGAATATCGCTAGCTAACGTGTAGTTGCTCCACGAGTCGATCCCTGCCGTTGCAAGGCTCCCTGAATAGTCCGTCTGCCTGTATTTCTTACTGCCRCTATCTGTCACGACCGACCAGTTGCCTGATTGCACGGTCCATCTTCCTGAGGAACTCTCGAAATTTTCGGATAATAAGTAAATGGAATGATAGGTTACGATAGGATTCCAATAAACAGTATCGTACAAATTGTTCGCATTCTGATTCACAACAAACCGTATCGCATCGCCCTTGATCACATCGAGCGTTATTGCGGGGGACGATACTGTCGTTCCGTAGATGACCTGCTGCCAGCCGCTCGCCGGCCAAATTTGCGCGTTGTTTTTCAAAATCTTAACGTTTACGCCATCCGCTCCCGCCCCCGTGTTCAACATGTGAATGGTTTCGTTTGACGAGAGCGTAATTTCGCCGTCCTCCGGCGCTAACCATGTTCTTACAGAATCGCTGCCATCTGGAGATTGCAGATTTTCTCCTACGCTTAAAAAAGTCGAGCCATCCCGCCACATTCTCCATGGCGCGTAGTAATTTGCCAATGGCGTATAAGTCGTGCCATTCCATTTGTGATAGTACCAAACCGGTCCCTGCGAGATCGCCCCGACGTCCTTAACAGCTTCATACTTTCTTGTGGATGCCGGAATGGTTCCGCTGGTCGCACCTGCCGAAGTTGTGCCTGAACTAATATTTCCATTGTTATCTTCGGCTTCAATCAAATAATAATAGGCCGTGCCGCTTTGAAGCTCTTGCCGATCGGTAAAGCTTGCTGTCGTTGATTCTCCAACCATATTACTGTAGGCAGGCGTAAAGTTTGGGGTCGTTGAACGGTAAATATTGTAGTGATTAAGTCCTGAACCCGTATCGGAAGCTGCCGTCCAAGATAACGTTATGCCTAAGCTTCCGCTATTCCAAGCTGCCAATCCCCCGGACGGATTACCCGGCGCCACACTATCCAATGCGGAGATGGTACTGCCTAGATCGAATCCGGATGCGCTTCTCCATGCCGCCATCGTGTTGTAGCTGACCCCAAACCTTTCAGCTTGAAATGTCGTCCCGCTTACCTGATAGAAAAGATTGTCATTGATAAGATCAACCGGTGCACTTAACCCAATTTTATAAGCTGATGTTCCCGAAATTCCGTTCGCCATTATGATCCGATTATTCTGGTACGAATCTCCCGACCACGGGTCACCGGGTGACGCATCTTTGCTGCTTAACGCACTCGTATTCGCATGATCCACTACGATTAAATTGTTTGCGACAACGAGATTTTTCAAGCCTGAATATCTCCCCGTATCCGCTGTAAAGTCGCTTAATGCAATTTGGCCCGATCCGATCGAGGTTTCTCCGCGGTTGCCCTTCACTTTATTGTCCGTGATTCTCGAATTCATGTTCGCCATCGTCGTCACGCCGTTGCCTTTATTATCATGAGCGTAATTATATTGTACGTTGACATATTCATTAGACCAATCAATGTTTAATCCGGATGCATCATGCCCCGTGTTGCTGTCGGACATATTGTAAACCTCGTTAAACATGACATCAATATAGGAGCTTGCGACTGGCCAAATTCCTCCCGGTCCCCAGGTGACCCCTGTTCCGGCATATTGACCGGCATCATGTACAAGGTTCCATTTTATCGTGCTATGATTCGAATTCCCGATGACGATCCCTTGGTTTCCAAGCTGGTATGCCACATTGTTGTGAACCTTAACATTGCGAAATAACGCGGAGCTTTTAAGATTGTCCGATAATGTGCTATCCCAACCGGCAACTCCAATTGCTCTCCAACCCAAGTTATAGATTTCATTATTGCTAATAACGATATTTCGTGCGACTTCGCTATGCTTGTTTGTCGGATAAACCGCCGAAATCAGAATGCCTTCCGAATTACTGTTTATACCAGGTCCGCGAACAAGGTTTCCATCTATCGTGATATTGGACCAAGCCCCTTCAGCATTATAAGTAATAACGATCGCTCTGTTCGTTGTAGTCGAGCTAGTTAGCGCATTCGTCGTTGTACACGCTATGTCCAATCCCGAAATGATCCAACCGCTCTCATTCGTCATGCTCACCACAGCCGGAGCCGAAGATCGAATGATAGGTTTGCTCCCGCTGCCATAGGCGGTCATTTGGATCGGAAGCAGAGCCGTTCCCGAACCGTTTAAGGTAACGCTTTCATTCCAAGTGTCACCTGATTTTAATAAAAGTTTATCGCCAGGATTAAACGTAAGGTTAGAAATTTTAGCCAAAGTTTGCCAAGGAGTGCCTGCGCTAGTCCCGTTATTATTATCATTGCCCGTCGAATTGCTTACATAATAGGTCGTACCCGCTGCGTAAGCCCTGTCATTATGAACGAAGACAATCATTGCTATAACGAATATCAATGCAACAAAGACACACTTTTTGGCCATTGGCTACTCCTCCTCAATGTGCAACTCATACAGGCGTGCCGTAAATTCCGTTGGAAGTGTAACAACTAACGCATTCTCAAGCTGACTCCAGCTCCAACTACGATTCTCATTCTGAGGAAACCCACATCGAACCGTTACTTTCTTGCCGTCACAATCCGGAATAGGAAATCTCGCCTCTTTCGCTCCGCCTTCCAATCTCCATACAGCCACATAAGCCTTCTCACCGCTTCTAAGTCCAAGGCTAAGCCAATGATCGCCGTGTTTAGGCAAGCCAATCGGCCAAAATGGAAGAGCCTTCGGAATTAATGCCCGGATACTCTTGTAATAGGAAATTCCTTCGCGAATCAATTCAAAGCGATCCGATGCAATGTCTGACAAGTGCCCGCTCTGATGAACTCGCATTAACATGCCGTTCACCATGTTAAAGATAACCTCTTCCCGATCTCCTTCCTTGAGCGGATATGACCAAGCAGCGGATTGCTCTGGTGTGAGCGCCGTAGGAGCAGCAGCAGATATCGCCGCAAACTTGCGGTAATCCATCTGATCGCTAATGGACTGCACGCTGTGCCTGGCGAGCAAAGCATAATCCATACGCAAACCGCCGCTTCCGCAATTCTCGATGACCAAATTCGGATAACGAGCAAATACGCTATCAAGCCAGCGCAGGTAGGCACGATTATGCTGAAGCAAGCCATCGCCGAAGCTATCGGCGTTAACCTCAGTTCCAATGCCTGCATTAATGTTATAGTCCATTTTGATGTAACCGACCTTGTACTCCGTCACTAGGCGATCGATTACTTCATCTGCATATTGAATGACCTCGGGATGTCGATAATCCAATTGATACCTGCCGTGATCAATGACCCGTTTGCCATGTCGCATGAAAAACCATTCATCCGACACTTGCTGCGCTAAGGGGCAATGAATGCCCATGACTTCAAGTTCCAGCCAAAGTCCTGGGATTAAACCTTTCGCCCGAATGTAGTCAAGCACCTCCTGCAATCCGCCTGGGAAACGCCTTTGTGACGGTTGCCAAAGCCCTACATCGCTCCACCATTCGCCATCCGCATACCAGCCAGCATCGATGCAATAATATTCGCAACCCGCCGAAGCAGCCGCATCGACTAAGGGTAAAATCTTCTCGGTCGTTGGATCAGCGAATAAACAATTCATGTAATCATTGAAAATAACGGGAAGCCGCTCATTGTCTTCGTTCCAACGACGGATTTCTCGCCGATAACGCGTCAATTCCACAATTCCCTGTTCGAACCCTCCTTTGACAATCGCAACTGCCGCAGGAACGGACATAAATGCTTCACCTGGCGCGACATTTTTCCACCAATGGCTTTCATTCTCTGTAGGGCCGCTTAATTGCAAATAGAGTTGATCATCCGCCTTATCGCTAATCTCCCAATGCCAAGAACCGTTATGCTCGATTTGCCAGCACATGGCCATTCCCGCCTCAGTATTTTCATATCCACCCATCGGATGAAGATCGGCGGAAGACCAGGTTCCCGAATTGCTGTACGAAAGTCTTTTGATCGAATAATCATTTACTTTCGTTAAACCTAGCTCGGATAGCCTATAACTTCTCCACTGCAGCTCTCCGTGCCAAGCATTATGTGCAATATGCAGCCGACTTTTCGCTTCCCATGACCCGCTGCCTCCGCCCGAGATACCTGTCAATGTAAACGAGGAGACGTATTCCATCGGAATGGAATTCAAACTCTGATTGACGATCTCCGTCCAAGCACGGATGACAGGGATATCGTTATAAAATTGATAGTGAACCGTCACCCACATACCCCTATCTTCCATAACCACTTCAAGCTTTCTTCCGCTTTCGTTATAGAAATCTCTGTGGAAATCGTACTTCAGCCTACCTCCCGGCATTGTCCCTGTATATTTAGACGCATGATGATCGTTCCGATCTTCGCCCGTCACTTGCAGTTCGACGATTCGGCGCGTTCCTCGTTCCTCCTCTGTTCCTCGTACATCTTCATTCGCTGGGAAGGGAGACAAATGAACCAGACGGACATCTCCGCATTCGGCAATCTGTATCTCCAAATAAATTCCATTTTCATAAATTCTAATCCAACTCAGCACTTCCATCGTATCCATCTCCATACCATAGGCCCTTGTCACTTTTCATTCACCCTCTATTCTTGATTGATGGTTCTCATTGTGACACGGGCTCGAAGGCATTTCTATGTATTAATCAAAGAGATTTGGTTGTGGTTTCTTGTGTACGATGTTTTTATTGTCAATGCGCTGTTTGTACTCTAGCGGCGATTGACCAAGATGTTTCTTGAATAGCTTGCTGAAATGGGCATAATCTTCATACCCAACTAACTTTCCGACATCATATAGTGATATATCCTCTTTCAATAGCGTAATAGCCGCATCAAGCCTTTTCTGAATGAGAAAATGGATAAAGCTTTGGCCCTTCTCCTGTTTAAACAGATGACTCAAATAGTTTGGGCTAATAAAGTACTGCTGGGCAAACTCTTTGAGAGATAGTTTGTGCGCATATCGTCGTTCGATGTCCTTGATAATCTCCTCAACGATTGGAAATGTTGTTAACTCCGACGGTTTCTTCTTATGCTCGTCAATTAACATTCTCATTTGTACAAGCAAATCATGGGGATTGCCGTAGTGGAGGACCAGATCTTGAACGGTAATGGAGTCCTCAGCTAATGATTGGGTCGACGAAGCGAAGTTCTTGATCACCACGACAAAAAAATTATAGATTTCAACTAGCCCACTTAAATGAATTTGATCTTTGGCGATTCCTCTATGCAAATCGAATAACGCCGCTTCCAGATGCTCAAGCTTTGTTGCTTTGCCTATCCGCTCCATGATAGACGGCAATGCCGCGTTTACTCTCGGCCTATAGCGGTAAACGCCTATCCTGCGGTTCAAGCTCGAGGTTTCAGCCATCATATTCGCTTGATTGTAATATTTTGCGATTTGACTGTCGGAGTCGTTCGACAGACTTACTCCTACATCCCATTGAAACTCTTCGGCCATGGTTAGTATGTGTTTATACAATGACTTAAACGTATTCGAATCCATGTCGGAACGACTTAATAAATACGTCCATTTGAGTGGACTCGCCATGGCACGGAATAAAGCAACACCATGCTCTTGCAGCAATCGATCCGATCTCAGCAAGGATTGCTCCGATATGGCTGTTTTGCTCTTAACGATAGCAAAGGCATATCCTGCTCCTGCTCCCATTTCAACTCCCAATCCTTTTAACAACTTGGATACTTGTTGCAGAGTTAAACCCTTCTCGATCATTTCCAAAAACAGCATGGAGTTGTGGTAGGTGTGAAGTACACGCTGATCCCGATCACGTTTAGCTAACCGATTGCTGCAATTATTTAATGTATCCCGCAATTCCTGTTCGTTGACAGGTTTAAGCAGATAGGCAAAGCAGCCAAGCTCCAGCGCTTGTTTCGCGTAGCTGAATTCACTGTATGCGCTCATGAACACCACCAGCGTATGGGGAGAAACACGGTTCACGAAAGACAATAAATCCAAGCCGCTTTTCCCTGGCATACGAATATCGCTGATCACGATATCAATCGATTGCCGCTTCAACAGGCTTTCAGCCAAATGTACGTCGTTTAATTTCGCTACAATTCGAAAGCCGAGTGCTTCCCAATCCACAATTTGTTCCATATCCTTCAATATCCACGGCTCATCATCAACGAGAATCAACTTGTACATCGTTTACTCACCCTTTCGCTTTAAGCGGTACGCTGACCGTCACAATCGTACCCCTATTTTTCCAACTCTTGATGGATAGTCCATAGGGCTTCCCATAATAGATTTGAATTCTTTTATGAATATTGACGAGCCCGATTCCTTGTCCCAGCCCTGCGGTTTCGGATGAGTTCTTATTCATGCTTTCAAACTCTTGACGCATGCGCATCAAGCGTTCCTCGCTCATTCCGACTCCGTTATCCATCACCTTGATCAGCAATTGATTCTCCTCTTTGATAGTCGCATGGATGTGAATGATCCATCGCCCTGTTTTTCCTTCGAGACCATGAAACAAGGCGTTCTCCACAAGCGGCTGAAGAATGAGCTTCACGATCGAACGGGCTCCCAGACCCTGATCTATGATTACTTTAAACTGCAGCCGTTCTCCAAACCTAATTTTTTGAATATCTATGTATCGCTCCAGGTGATCAAGCTCTTTGTGCAGAAGAACAAATTCATCCGTACGTGTAATGTAGCGGAAATAAGAGACGAGATTGTCAATTGCGACAGCTACCTCCCTCTTTGCGTTGGACAAGGCCATGCCTCTTATAGAGTGAAGCACGTTATACAAAAAATGAGAATTAATCTGGCTTTGGAGCCCATTTAACTGAAACATTCGTTTCTCCATTTCTGTTTCATAGAGCTGCTGCTGGGATTGCAGCAGATTGTCCGTAAGCTTCTTGATTTCATTCATCATATTGTTATAGTGGTCCTGAATAATAGTAATTTCATTCTTATAGCCGAATCTCAACCGGGCATCCAGGTCACCGCTCGCTGCGCTATCGAAAATATCAGCCATCTTAGTAATGGGATGGGTTAAACGAATATTAAAGGAGATCGCGACCCAGATGACGATTAGAACCATGATTGCTATAGCCGAAATCACGATATACTGAATGATTGATGCCTTTCCCACCAGCTTATCCTCATTAATTAATGCAACGAACTTCCAACCTAAGCTTTTGATCGGGAGAGACTGGTACAAGTAATTGATGCCGTTCATTTGAAAATCGATGACTTTGTGATCCTGATTCGTTCTAGTCTGGGCATATATTTGTTCAAAATCGGGATTATTAGTCGAAGAGCCAATGAGATCGCCGCTCTCGTTCATAATATAGAGCTCTGCTTTATCCGCCAAATCCGCTGAACGTAATATTTGCTGTATCCACTCCGTATCCAATAACAAAACGCCTATGTAAATTTCCTGCAGGTATCGGTTTGGAAGAACGGATTTAACCTTCCTGAAAGCCAGTATGCCCTGGTCTTTTGAAAATGGAGGAGAAATCTGCAGCTTATTGCTTAGTCTGTTCTCATTTTCCATTTCTTTCAAATACGTCACCATAGGATGCATAAGCAGTTCTCCTGTGGATACTAAGCGAAAATCTTCTGAACTAATCATGCCAATGGATTTCAAGGCAGGTTCCAATGACAAGTACGAGTTTAAATTTCTCAGCAAAATATCGGATTCCTGCCATGATTTATTCTCGAGCATGATGGACTGAACGTTCCGGTTAAAGAAAATCGACTTTGAAAGCTGATCCATTCGGTAAAAATATTCGTCAAACCGATTGTTAGTTTGCGTCACGAAAATATTAATATTATCGAGTGCGTTCTTTTTTAGAATATTAATATAAGAAAAATAGCCCACTGTCCCTAGAAGGAGAATGGGCAAAACGGCAATACAAATATTGGTGAGGATCATCCGAAAGCTTAATCTATACTTTGTTGTATAGGACACCAGTTCTTTAAACATGAGATCCTCCGAGACATATGATGATAGCAACAATTTCTCAGTAGTTCGGACAAGGGTTAACGACTCAATAATGTCACAATAAAATCAGTTTGTCTATGTGTTTTATTGTGGATTCGGGTGTGCTTTTATGTGTTTTTTATTGTGCGAACCCGCAAGCCTTCAACCAATTGATGGCCATTAACAAATTCCCTGTCGAATTCATGTGAACTTGATCCACGGTTAGTGTTTTCCCGCGCTGCTCCCTTAAATATGCTGTAAATGACTGATACTGAGGCACGAGAATAGCTTCGAATTCCGCCGCGACTTCTCTAATTATCTGATTATAGGGAACAAGTCGTTCATTCTTCCCGTCGTTCGAATCTTCGGATAGGATTGTCGTTTCCATTACTATCAACGATGACCCCGTTTTGCTTTTCGTTTCACCCAATAATTCCCGGTAGGTTTCTCTGAAATTATCGCAGCTGACATTTTTCCATTCATCATTTATGCCAATAGATACGGATAGCCAGTCCGGCTTTAACTCAATTACATCTTCATTCCAACGTGCCTTTAGATCCAATATCGTCTCACCGCTTATCCCACGGTTCTCTACCTGCAAAGAGATCTCCGGTCGTACGATCGATAAGTAATCCCGAACGATGCGTACATATCCGCCTCCTATATTTTCAGGATCATCCTTTCTGCCGCAATCCGTAATGCTGTCGCCAATAAATATAATTTTCTGTCCTTCCTGTAGCAACATGTGCCATCGCTCCCTTTATTTATTCAATAGATTGTAAACGAGTTGTGCAGCTTCCGCCCGCGTAGCATTGCTCTGAGGCGCAAACAAGTTGCTTCCTCTTCCACGCACCAAGTTCGCTTCTTCGGCAGCGGCAATGTAGGGTAGAGCCCATCTCGGAATATCCTGAGCATCGGTGTAGCCGACTGTCGCCACAGGCTTCGGTTGAATGCCGGCCGAACGCACGATCATCGTGACCATTTCCGCTCGGCTGATGAATTGGTCTGGGGCAAACTGATTTGCGCTTTTGCCTGAAGTGATTCCAGCTTTAATTGCTGCCGCTACACTATCCGCATACCATGCATCCGCTTTGACGTCGATGAATGAATTGTTCACACCATCGGCTTCCAGGTTTAAAGCATTCGCCAGTAAAGTTACGAATTCTGCTCTGGTCGTTTTTCCTTCAGGGTTAAATCTCAACTCATCCACACCATTGACAATATGCTTTGCTGCCAATATTTGAAGCACCCGCCTCGCCCAGTGACCTTCCTTCACGTCGCTGAAAGTCTTGTTATACTCCATAACCGAATACACGCTAAGATGCTGCAGCGTTACCTTAACTTGATTCATGACCTCATCGATTTCACCGCCGACATATTCCCATTGCATCTTCGCCTTATCGTAATAGTAAATACCGAGAAGCTTCTCATCGACTTGACCGGGATCATAAGGCAGAGATAGCGTAATGCCGCCTGAGACTATATCGGTTGGGATTTCACGATTATCGGCAGTCTTGAGTTTGACTTCGAAATCATAAACTTCACCTGCGATTTTCATCGTCGCTTTACTGCCGCTGATCGGCACGTTTAATATAGCAGAATCGTTAATAGGGCTCATGGTCACTTCAATCAAAGTACCGGCGATAATGCCTGATTGTTTTCTGAGATTATCCAGCGTCTCTTGACTTATGGTAATCGCCACTTTGCCAAGATGCACTTGAAGCGGATAATTCCCGACGTCCGTTAAGAGGACGACAGCTTTCGATTGACCTTCATCCAACTTCACTTGAGCCGCCCCATCCTTAATCTCTACCTTAGAGTGAACGTTGCCGACTTGGCTTCCAGGACTTCCGATACCACTCTCGCCTAAAGCGACGATTGATACTTCGTTAGAAAGACCGCTTTCGCCATATGCATCGTAGGCTTCCGCAACAAAGTAATAGGTCGTATCCTTTGTCAGCCCAGATACAGTAAGATTGGTGACGCTTCCCGCATCAATCTTGCTAGAATGCACTCCGCTGGCTGTACCGTACTTAATGTTATAACCTGTTGCTCCGGCTACCGCACTCCAACTTAATTGCGCCTCTCCATTTCCGGCTATCGCGCTAATCGTTGGCGTTTCAAATATCTGTTTGCTAAGAATCATATATCCATATTGAATTGGGGCTTTTCCCGCGCCGATCCCACTGTTGTATTCAATCCATCCATTTCGGGCATCTCCATTACCCGGGTTGATGAAGCTTCCGTCGCTATAATTGGCAAGTACAGAGATCCCTAAGGCGGAACCGTCTTTAACTGAAATTCCTCCCGGGATGATTTCGCCCCAAGGAATACTCAATTCGTAACTAGTAGACTTCGTCGCTTCGTCTCTGGTGATCTCCATTTCGCCAGCGGTAAACTCACCTGCAGCTTTGCCGGCAATAGCATTATAACGATACCCGACAGCCTGGCCTTCATCTGTTAACCCAAATGCGAATTCAGTGTATCCTTTGCTTCCCGGAATAGTTCCTCTATCGGGATCTATGGCGATCTGAATGCTGGAGCCTTTCCACAAATCGGCCGCATTCGAGATAGGCAAACGATGTACGTCTTCCGTAACCTTAATTGCGATATACAAATTGTCATTATCCCACCGGGTATGCCCTAGTGCATTTAACCTTTGCGGAGTCCATTGATCAGAGAAAGTGCTTTCAATACTTTTCACCTGGGCTCTCTGATCCATGACAAACTCGGGCGTCCCCCATTCTTGGATTGAGCCGTCAATTGTCGGCCTAGATTGTGTGAATAAGCTGCGCAGGGCGGTAACTTGTTTGTTTACTTTAATCCGTCTCGACTCGGTAACACTCCCGGCCATATCGTAAGCCTTGTATTGCAGAGTATGCTCTCCATTGCTTAAGCCCTTTACGCTATATGCATAAGGCGATACCGTCATTTCCTGAATCAATCTATCATCCACGTACAGCTCAACCTTTTGAATGGGTTGTATTCCCGCGATATAAGGCATAGTCTGTAAATCGGCCACATTTAATTGATAACCATCGCGAAAAGTTGCGAAATCAACAATCTTCGGTTGCTCGGTTTCCGGGACAGTCGGTCCGGTTGTTAGATGGACAGCCTCTGAAGCAGCCCCTACATTTCCGCTCCGATCTTCTGCTTCTACCTTGTAATAATACGTCGTGTTTGGCTTTGCTTCTTCTCTGTCAATAAAAGATGTCGTAGCGGATTCTCCCACCATATTGGAATAAGCTGGCGTAAACGCCGCGTCCTCGCTTCTATAGATGTTATAGTGCAGGATCCCGTTCCCCTGATCTTCTCCCGCCGACCAAGATAACTCCGCATAACCGTCAAGCGTCGCGGTAACTTGATTTACTGTCGAAGGAATCGACTCATCAATCGGCAGCATTTGAGTATTGACGTCAAACCCTGTACTCTCTTGCCACGAAGAAAGATTCCTATATGTTGTCCCATGATAAATCGAGTTGAAGGTTAGCCCTTCACTAGCGACATAATTATGATCAATAACATCAAAGTTCGTATTTGAAGCAATATCGAAAATATTGAATTTCGTTATTCCTCTGGCAATCGCAACGTGATTATTATAAATCTTATTTCCTGTCCACGTTCCATGGGGATTAGAAGCGCTGTTGATCGCGGCCGTATTTTCTATGTCTACGATGATCATATTATTTGCAACATCCAGATCATGCTCTCCTGATGAGAGATCGGGTCTACCCGTGAAATTCCCGAGCGCAATTTGACCATTCCCGTTCGATTGTTGCCCTTGATTGCCTCTGACTTTGTTATTCCATATTTTTGTGCCGTAATTGCTCATTGTCGTTATGCCATTGCCTTTGTTATCGTGCGCGTAATTATACTGAACGGTAATATTGTCACAGTACCAATCCACGTTGACCCCTGATCCGTCATAACCCGATTCCGCGTCCTTCATGTTATAAACTTCGTTGAATTTAATTACGGAATCCCGGGAGGCAATGATCCACAAGCCACCTGGCCCCCAAGTGTCCACACCGAGACCTCCGTCATGAACAACATTTCTTTCTATAACGGAATGATGAGCATCTTGCAGAACGATTCCTTGGCTGGCAGTATGATGCACGTAGTTTCCGCTGATTTTAAATCTTCCAAAAAGCATCTGGGAGCGCAAATCCTCGTTTTTCGCGGTATCCCATCCAGCAGTGGTTATTCCATACCACCCCACATTATGGACCTCATTGTTAATTATCGACACATCCGTCGCAACCTCTTTGATGTCGGTTCCCGGAATCAACGCCGTAATCATAATTCCATTGCTATTACTGTTGTAATTAGCGCTGTAAACCTCATTCTCTTCAATTCGAAGATTTTCGTACCGCTCGGCATTATCATATATAACGTTAATTCCTGCTGTAATATTGCTCCACGATAACGTTGAAGAGGTTAGGATGTTAACGGCTAATCCCTTAATCGTCCAGTGGCTTAAATTATGTCCTGTGACAACACTTCCACCGTATGGAGCATTCCACGAGATAACAGGCTTAGCGCCTGAACCATAAGAAGAAACAGTAATCGGATATTCCTTCGAGCCGGACCCCTTCAAAACAAGCGGTTCATTCCATGCGTCGCCCGATTTCAAGAGGATGGAATCCCCTGCACTGAAAGTCGAAATATTGATTTTATTCAGAGTTTTCCATGCGCGTTCAGCGCTTAAACCATCGTTCGCATCATCGCCAGTGCTGGAACTAACATAATAAGCTGTACGACCATCCGAATGAACAGGTGCTAATACCTTTTGCACCTCGATATTATCAAAGTCCGCAGTTGCTCTCGACATCGTCAAAGCAATCTTTCCGGTTGCAAAAGATGTGTCTACTGTAGACAGCAGTTTAACGCCGTTAATATAAAAATCGATGTATTTCCCCCCTGCTACACCTTTGAATGTATAGGACTTGCCCTTTTCCATGCTGAAAGCCGCTTCTGAAAGCGCTGTCACTTCTCCGTCCAAAACTTTGACAATCTGGATTTTCCCAGCTTCGATATATTGTAGATCGTATCTGTTATGACTATCCTGATAT
>NZ_JBFRDK010000058.1:0-33333 GCF_052113545.1 Paenibacillus sp. TAF43_2 | reverse complement strand
TACCACGGCTGTCGCGACTACCAAAAGAATAAGAAGAGGTAGCAGTACTTTTTTTCTCATCTCGTTTTGTCTCCATTTTAATTAATAATGAACTACAATTCTAAACGTAGATTATTGTTTGTTTGTTGCAGGCTATTGTGATGTATACCATTCTCAAATTACGCATAATCATGGTCAAACAAGTAAAAAGCCGTTAGCACAAAGCTAACGGCTCTTATTTGTTCTCTACTCCAGACGCTTCTTTCCTTCAATTAATATGGTCAAGCTGACAAGCGTAACAAATATAGTCGCTCCCATATCGGAGAGAATCGCAATCCATAAGGTGAGCCAGCCGGGAATGGTAAGCAACAGTGCGACTATTTTCAATCCCAGTGAAACGATAATGTTAAAGCGGATGACGCGATTGACCTTTTTGGCAATGGAAACGGCTTCGGGCAGCTTGCCCAAGTGATCCTGCATGAGGACGATATCGGCTGTTTCAATCGCACTGTCTGTTCCTTTGCCCATCGCAATGCCGAGCTGCGCAGAGGCTAGAGCAGGAGCGTCATTAATGCCGTCACCAATCATCGCGACATGGTGGCTTGCTGAAAGCTCTTTAATCTTCTTCACTTTATCTTCCGGCAGAAGATTGCCATAAAACTCGGACACCCCGACGGCGGAAGCGACTTTCTCCGCTGTCTTCTGATGATCCCCGGTAAGCATAATGGTACGCTTAATGCCCAGCTTGTGTAAGGATGCGATTACAGACCGGCTTTCCTCGCGAATTTCGTCTGAAATGCCAAACATACCGAGTACTTGCTGATCGTCTGCCACCAATACAAGAGTAAGGCCGTCATTTTTTAATTGTTCAATGCGATTTTGGATAGAATCCGGAATCGTAATATGCTCGATGCTTTTTTCGTTTCCAAGCCAGTATGCAAGGCCGTTAACCTTCGCTTTAATTCCCCGGCCAGATATCGTTTGAATTTCATCCGGTTCTGGTATTGTCATATTTCGGCTCGCTATTTCCTTCATAATCGCTTTCGCAAGCGGGTGGGAGGACGATTTCTCGATAGCGCCAGCTGCTTGGAAAAAACGTTCTTCATCATACGCTTCCAATTTGGCAACATGCGGTTCGCCTTTAGTTAACGTGCCTGTTTTGTCAAAAGCAAGCGTGTCGATCTTGCCAAGCTGCTCTAGAAATACGCCGCCTTTGACGAGTACGCCGTTCCGAGCATTTCTTGTAATGCCTGAAACAATGGCAATGGGTGAAGAAAGAATTAATGCGCAAGGGCACCCTACAATTAATACGGATAATCCTTGATAAAGCCATGTAATCCAGTCTCCCTGAAAGAGGAGCGGAGGAATAAGGGCAACAAGCGCAGCAACAATCATAATGAGCGGCGTATAATATTTAGCGAATTTATTAATGAAAAGCTCCGTTGGCGTTTTAGTCTCCTGTGCTTCTTGAACGAGATGAAGAATTTTTGCCAAGGAGGAATCCTTGTATGCTTTATCAATTCGAACGAGAAGCAGCCCTTCATTGTTAATGCTTCCCCCGTAAACGGGTTCTCCTGCTTCCTTCTCAACCGGCAGTGATTCACCTGTGATTGCCGCTTCATTCACCGAGCTTTTACCTTCAGAGACGATGCCGTCCGAAGGGATTTTTTCGCCTGGCTTAATTTTTACAAGATCGCCGATTTGAAGAGATGCAATCGGAACGATAATCTCTTGGCTATTTTCTATTTTTAAAGCTTCTTTAGGCGCAACTTGAAATAAAGCTTCCATGGAGCGGCGCGCCTTTTCCATGCCATAACCTTCAAGCAGCTCATTTAGTCCAAACAAGATGGCAACGAGAGTAGCTTCCTTCCATTCACCAATGGATACAGCTCCGATTAACGCAATCGTCATTAAGGTATCGATATTAAACTTCATTTTAATTAAATTTTTAAGTCCGCGGAAAAATGTGGTGTAGCCGCTAATAATCGTTGCGGCCAAATATAATAGAATGACTGCTTGTTTGTCGAGCACACCATTAAGGAATAATGCGGCAACATAGATGATGCCCGATACGATGAGCAATTTGAGCATATTTGAATGGCCTTCGGAATGACTGTGATCGTGATCATGATCATGTCCAGCATGACTATGAGAACTATGATCGTGTCCCTTATTCGCTTCCGAGCTTGCTTCGATATAGGCATTGTCTGATTTTAAAATTTTCTTAACTGCAGCCATGGAAATTTGCGGATCAACCGTTAATTTTCCTGAGTTGTAGCTGAGCTTTGCATCCAAGCCATGCTCCAATTGTTTAATCTCTTCCTCCATTCGGAGGGCACAGCCACCACAAGAGAGTCCCTTTATTCGATACTCATTCATAAGACATCCTTCTTCCAGTTGAATATATGAATACTTGTTCATATAATATGCAATTCCAACATTTATGTCAAACGTATTTTCTCCATTCCGCTATAAATTCATGTAAACACCATTCGGTTTGTTAGAATCCGTACACATCTGAACGCCATAAATTCAAGTAGACAAGGAATGGTAATTCCAATAGTATGAAACCAACGTTGTTATCATAAAGGCAAGCTGCTAGCCAGTATTTCAATCGGAGGAATGAATATGCATATATTGATCGTGGACGATGAAATGATCATTCGTAGTGGCTTAAAAAATATGATGCTGTCGTACAGCAAGCCATTTACAAGCATCCGTACAGCTGAGAATGGGGAGCAGGCTTTAGCTTTCATTGCTGAGTATCCCCCCAATATCATCATTACGGATATTCGGATGCCAAGGATGGATGGACTGCAACTTTGCAAGCGCATTCATGAGATCTATCCCTTTATTAGAGTTGTTGTTATTTCCGGTTTTGCGGAGTTTGAATATGCGAAACAATGTATGGCGTACGGTGTGAAGGAGTATATGCTCAAGCCCGTTGTGAAAAAGGACATTCATGAAATGCTGGATAAATTATTGCCTGCTATGGAAAAAGGTGTCGTTGCGCCAACGCACTCGAAGAAATGGCTCGATGAGATGACGGAGCATATTTGGCAGCTGCGGTTGCCCGATTTGGATAAATGTTTGGATGATTGGCTTAGCTATTGCGGAGAAAGAACAGATCATCCACAGCAGTTAAATGAGCTATTGGAGGATTCCTTTCAAGCGGTATTGGATCGATTGCAGGACAAAGGTCATCAATACACGGGGATTGCTGCCGCTGCTATAGAGAAAAATGCTTTAACTGATGGAAAGCAAAGCTTTCGCGACAAAATCCACTCTGTAACGGATGAGCTTGCTTTGCGCAGAGGCGGCTTTAAGGATTTAATGACAGAGGTCAGAGCTTATATCGAGAAGAACATTGCGAAGGAAGTAACGCTAGAAGAGGTTGCCAATCTGGTTGGCCTGACGCCTAACTATTTTAGTTTGTACTTTAAAAAAACGACAGGGGTCACCTTCGTGAACTACCGAATGACCAAACGAATAGAAGCAGCGGAGCAGCTGCTCGCGCAGCCTCACTACCGAATTGTCGATGTCGCGCATGAGATCGGCTACGAGGACTATTCTCATTTTGCAAAAACCTTTCGGAAAGTGAAGGGCATTACACCAACCGAATTTCGCAGCAAGCTGGGGATTAAATAAATGATGAAGCGGCGAAAGGGACTGTTTTTCCGGTTGTATATGTATTTCATCATCGTCATCCTTGTACCTTTATTTGTTCTAGGCGTGTACACCTACTATGGAGCGACAGAGAGGCTTCGCGATCAGGCGGAGGCGAACATGGCACAGGTCGTCAACATTACGTCGCACCATTTGGAACAATATATTCGGAGTTATGAGAACTCAACGTTGTCGCTGCTTACTAATTTGGATATTAAAGAGTATTTGGATGTGGCGCCGGAGCTCAATTATGAAAATTATTTTTACTCATCGAGAATCAAGACGTATGCGTTTGAACCGATATTGATTCGTCACCCTGAGGTGCTCGCTTTGTACGTCGTTGGAAAGGACGGACGCTCTGTCGGCGTGAATAATAATGCATCCCTCGACTTTACAAGCCCCTCTGCCAAAAAATATGTGGAAAATCTATTCTCAGACATTCCAGATAATGGCCAAATCGTCATTTTGAACGATAGCATCAGCTCCGTGCAGAAAGGACAATCTATCACGCTTGCCCGCAAAGTAAGAGGACTTCGGTCGATGGATTATAAAGGTGTTCTCGCCATTGAGATCAAGAGCACGGAGTTATCTACGCTTTGGAAAGGCATCGATTTAGGTCCCCAAGGCTTATTTCATATTGAGGATCGGCAGGGGGAAGTCGTTTACCATACCGATTCAAGCAAAATTGGCCAAAAGCTGTCCTCTCAAGCGAAGCGTGAACTGCCAGAAGGAAAGGCTGTATCCTTTATAAGCAAGGAAGCCGGAGAAGAGAGGTTTACGATTGCCCGCCATTCCAGCTATACGAATTGGGATTTGCAAATATCGATTCCGATGAAGGATTTGCGCCAACCAATCATCGGCATTCGAACGAACATTATATGGATCGGTTCGGTAACATTGATATTAGGGCTGCTGATTGCTTATCGGTTCAGCTACTCGATAACGACGCCTATTCAAAAGCTTAGACGCGGCATGAAGCAAGCAGAGAAAGGGGACTGGACCCGTATTCCGTTAAATGGAAAGCAGGATGAGGTGGACGAGCTGGTTGTAAGCTACAATTCTATGGTCAATAAATTATCGGACCTGATTGAGCAGGTGTATACAGCGGAAAGCACCAAACGTGAAGCGGAGCTTGAGCGCCAGAAAGCAGAACTGCAAGCGCTACAGCTGCAAATAAACCCTCATTTTTTGTACAACACGCTGGAGACGATTGTTTGTTTCCCTGCTGTACAGGATTCGGATGAGGTTTCGGAAATTGTGAAAAATATGGCTTATATGCTGCGCTATGCTGTCCAAACGAGTTTGGAGGAAATTACGGTCGTCAACGAGCTGAAGCATGTGTTGAATTACATGGCGATTCTGAAGCATCGGTTCGGCAAGGAGTTCGAGATCGATGTGGAAATTCCGCCAGATTATTTGCTGAAGAAGATGGTCAGGCTTACCCTTCAGCCCATCATCGAAAATGTGTTTCAGCATGCTTTTTTTGAAGGCATCGAGGACAAGCATCGGATCGAAATACGGACGGAAGAGACGGAGAGCTTTTTTGTAGTGTCGGTTAAAGATAATGGCYCTGGTATGAGCGAATCTACCCTGCTGCAGCTTCGAAGCCGCTTGGAGACGAAGAAGCTGACCGAAGTGAAGGAAGGCAAAGGAGGAATCGGCGTCCTGAATGTCCACCGCCGCATTCAGCTCGTATTTGGCGATGCTTACGGATTAGAGATAGAGAGTGAATTAGCAATCGGAACGGTCATTCGAATGATCATGCCCAAATCGTAAAAAAAACCATACCGACAAAGATGGCGCCATCGTAGAGCCCTGTGCCATAGTGTACGATTGTCGTACAAACTATGTAAGGAGTTGACTCCGATGGCTAAAAGCAATATCTCACAATCTGAGCCTGGCCTCATGCTGTTTCGGACTGGAAAGGAGCGGTGGGCTTATTTAAATAAGTATAAAGCGTTATATTTTCTATCGATCCCAGGCATTCTTTATTTCTTATTATTTAAGTATGTACCGTTATTTGGTTCGGTGATGGCCTTTCAAGACTACAATATTTTCAAAGGTTATTTGGGAAGCGCATGGGTAGGGTTTGACCATTTTCAGCGCATGTTTCAGTATCCTGACTTTTTGCGGATATTGAAAAACACGCTCATTCTCGCATTTTACAGCTTAGGCTTTTCGTTTCCGATTCCAATAATTCTTGCTTTGCTGCTAAATGAGATTCGCAAGGTATTCTTTAAGCGGACGCTGCAGACGATCATTTACATGCCGCATTTTCTATCGTGGGTCGTTATCGGCGGCATCGCCATTGAGATTCTATCGCCGCGAAGCGGGTTTGTAAACAATATCATTACGATGATCGGCTTCGATCCGATTTACTTCATGGGGGAAGAGTCGTATATTCGAACGATCTTGGTTTCCTCTGGCATATGGAGAGACGCCGGCTGGGGAACGATCATTTATTTGGCAGCGCTAACAAGCATTAATCCGGATTTGTACGAGGCTTCAGAAATGGATGGAGCGACGCGCTGGAGACAGACATTGTCGATCACTTTGCCCGCGCTTATGCCGACCATTACCATTTTGTTTTTGCTGCAGATCGGCCATTTCATGGATTTTGGATTTGAAAGGGTTTCGGTATTTCTGAACACGCTTAACGCTGGTAAAGGTGAAATTTTGGACACTTATATTTATACAGTGGGCCTTCTCGAAAGACAATATAGCTACACGACAGCCATCGGTCTATTTAAATCCGTGGTCGGACTTGTCTTAATTATGACAGGCAACACACTCAGCAAGAAGATGACTGGTGAAGGTTTATATTAAGGAGGAGACCCCCATGGTAAAAATAAGCACCGGACAGCGGTGGTTTAACGTGTTCAATTATATTTTTCTTATCGTACTTGGCTTAAGCATGATTTTGCCAATCATACATGTCGTAGCGCAATCGCTCAGCAGCAATGCAGCAATCAACACGGGCAAAGTTTATTTATGGCCGGTAGAGCCAACGCTGACCAACTTTAAGGCGGTTATTGGGGAAAAGCTCATTTGGCGGTCGTTTGGCATTAGCGTGTACATTACAGTTGTAGGGACACTGATTAATTTGGTGATGACGGCAACACTGGCTTATCCATTGTCGCGTGCCGAATATGTATACCGCAAGCCTGTATTAATTATGGTTCTTCTGACGTTAATTTTCACTGCACCGCTTATTCCGAACTATTTGCTCGTAAAAGAGCTGGGCCTTCATGACACGTTATGGTCATTGATGCTGCCTGGAGCAATAAGCGCTTTTAATTTGTTTGTTATGCGCTCTTTCTTTATGGGGCTTCCAACGGAGCTGATTGATTCATCACGAATCGACGGCTGTGGCGAGATGCGGATTTTATGGAACATTATTTTGCCGCTGTCAAAGCCCGTTATGGCGACGCTCGGTATTTTCTATGCGGTATCGCACTGGAACAGCTATGCGAATGCGCTCTATTATATCAACGATAGACTGTTGTACCCGCTCCAAGTAAGGCTGCGAGAATTTATTATTACGGACAGCTCCTCCATTTCTGCGCCAGCCGAGGATGCGTTATTGTCTTCACCGGAAGGCATCAAAATGGCGGTCGTTGTCATTGCAACCATTCCGATTATGATGGTATATCCATTCCTGCAAAAGCATTTTACGAAAGGAATGATGGTTGGATCTGTAAAATCATAGGCAGCGTAAAAAAAACCATTGCACCATAAGTTAACACATATTAACCATTTTTCGAGCGTGATAAGCTTTGTCTATGAAAATGAAAGCGTTATAAATTTGATGAGAGGGGATCTGTTTATGAAAAAAAGAATGCTTAGCTTATTGTGTGTTATTCTCCTGACGGGTCTGCTCACAGCTTGTTCGGAGTCAAACAACAAAGTAGAATCGACAACTAGCCCTGCACCTGACAAAGAAACAGATGTGACGGATAAGCCAGCAGAGCCTACGAAATTTTCGATTGCAAGAGGCACGTTAGCTTTGAAAGCGGTGGAATCGGTAGAAGACATTAATAAAGACAAGTGGGTTCTGGAGCTGGAGAAGCGGACAAACACCGATATGAATATCCAGCTGCTTCCGCATAAGGATTTTAAACAAAAGATTTCACTTATGTTCGCAGGCGGTGAATTGCCGGACGTGCTGACTGCCTATCAGTCTATGACGCCGGCAAGCAAAGATATGAAAGGCGCAGTAGAAGCTGGACTGTTCATGCCGCTTGATGATCTTCTCAAATCACATGGGCAAAACTTGCTTACTGCTATTCCGAAAGAAGCTTGGGATGAAGTAACCTATCAAGGAAAAATTTACTCCATTCCGCAATACTTAAGCGTGCAATCGCGCCGTGCAACATTTGTACGTGCCGACCTTCTTGAGAAAGCTGGAATTGGGGCGCCAAAAACGATTGATGAGCTGTTGCCTATGCTTCGTGAATTTAAGAAGCTCGGCATTGAACAGCCTTTTGGATTCCGTGAAAACTTCAAATATGCCGACTTCATTTTGGGAGCGTACGATGTGCTTCCTTACAGCACGATGTATGAGAAACAAGGCGACCAAATCGTTCCGAAGTTTTTTGATTCAGAGAACATGATGAAGGCGCTGGAAATGTATAAAGCGATGTACGACGAAGGCTTGATGGCCAAAGATTTTGCAACGATTACAGGTGCAATGTGGACGAAAAGCCGCGACGCTGGAAATCTAGGCATTTACAATGCCAATGCGAATCAACTCGGCATTTACCAAGGGGAACTGACGAAGACCGTTCCTGACGGAAAGCTTGAGATGATCGCTTCACCGACTGGTCCAGACGGCAAAGGCGGTATGATGCTTTACAACAAGACGCTTGAACAATCGTATTTGAACGCGAAGATGGATCAAGCAAAAGCAGAAGCCATTGTCAGCTATTTTGACTACATGGTTAGTGCAGATGCGAATACGTTCTTTACCTTCGGCAATGAGGGTGAGACGTATACGAAAGAAGGCGACAAAGTAAACTACACGGTTCCTGCTGACGAAGAGCAGCGCTATTCTGAACAACGTCGTGACTGGTTATGGCTGGTTAAAGACGGGGCCTTCAATAAGGATAGACTTCCGCTGGAAACGAAGGGCGCAGAAATGATGAATGGTTTTGAGAAGCTGCTGCCTAACGAGGGACGTGCCGGCGTATTCTTTGATCCCGACCTTGACAGCTATACACAATTCCCGGACTTGGCTCCAAAGTTTGACGAGCCGTCTAAGTTCATCCTTGATCACATGGTCAAAATGATTTACGGCAAAGAGAATATTGCGGATTGGCCAAAGGTTATTGAAGAGTGGAAAACAAGCGGCGGCAATGAAATTATTAAAGAAGCTACAGATCGTTTTAACAGTAAATCAGGCGTTGTTGTAGGTCCAGATGCCAATGCTTGAATCTTATGATTTTACAAAGGTGTTTGCAATGATCGTGCAAAAAGGAGAGAGCATGCTTCAGCAGATCGGAGATAAATCACCGCATGCTGCAAAGGCCGACGGCATTTATGACGATATGAGGCATGATTGGTGGACTTCGGGCTTTTGGCCCGGCATGCTGTGGATTTTGTACGATATGACGGGAAAGGAAGCATATAAGAACGCGGCCTGGGGCTGGGACGAGAAGCTGGAAGCTAAAATGATGCAGGAAAACAATTTTCATCATGACGTAGGTTTTCAATTTTTACCGACAGCCATCATTAAACATAAGCTGACTGGCGATGCCGATGGGCTGCGCCGCGGTTTGTTCGCTGCTAATTTCTTAGCAGGCAGATTCAATATGGCTGGTCGATTTCTACGGGCTTGGAACCAAGATAAGCTTGGCTGGTCCATCGTTGATTCATCTATGAATTTATCTTTGTTGTTTTGGGCAGCCCAAACGACCAATGATCCACGCTTTAAGCATATCGCAAGGGCGCATGCCGACACGGTTGTAGAGCATTTCATTCGCGCGGATGGATCGGTTAAGCATATTGTGAGCTTTGATCCGGAAACAGKCGAGTTGCTCTGTGCAATCGGCGGGCAAGGTGCGGGACCGGATTCCGCTTGGAGCCGGGGAGCAGCATGGGCTCTTTACGGTATGGCAAATACTTATCGCTATACGGGCGATGAAAAATATTTGCGTGCCTCGCAGCGAGTAGCGAACTTTTTTATAGCGAACTTGCCTTCTGATCACGTACCGCACTGGGATTTCAGAGCTTCGGAGCATAGGGCAGAGGAACCAAGAGACAGCTCAGCTGGCGCTTGTGCAGCATCCGGCCTCTTGGATCTCGCTTCGATGCTGCCAGTTGCGGAGGGGAAGGTTTACCGTGATGCAGCTGAACGTATGCTTATATCCCTTCATGAGAATTATGCTGCATGGGATCTGCCGAATCATGAGGCAATTTTGCTTCAAGCAACGGGAAATCGTCCATCGGGTACGAATGTGAATGTTTCGTTAATCTATGGCGATTACTATTTTGTAGAGGCAGTCGCCAAGCTAAACGGTTGGAAAAATTATATCTTTTAAACAGTAATTGTTTGCAAGGCTGCTCATGAGTTCAATGAACTTATGGGCAGCCTCTTTTTCATGAAATTTTATGATCGAATTGAGAATGATTGGATTTCAAGCCTTTTAAATTTTTAATTGGATATATTTGAGGTATACCGCCGAATAGACAGTGAAACAAATCTATACTTATAATGTTTTCGGGGGGCTGAAAATGAAAATTTCGCGTAAGAACTATATGTATGGTTCAATTATTATCATTATTTTAATCGCTATAGCCTATTTAAGCTTATTTATTTTGAAAAATAAAATAAATGCTACAGAGCATAACAACCCCACATCACCAATGGCATCGGAGTATGTAAGCAAGGTGGATGGAAACTCTTTTTATGTTTTGGAAAATGGACAATGGACGAAAACATTTATTAAAGGTGTGAACCTTGGAGCTGGAAAGCCAGGCGCTTTTCCCGGCGAGGTTGCCATTACATACGATGAATACTATAGATGGCTTGGCTATATTTCAGATATGAATGCAAACACGATCAGAGTGTACACGATACAAAGGCCGCAGTTTTATAATGCCTTATTTGATTTTAATCAAAATGCAGTGAAAAATGGCAAGAAGCCTATTTATGTGTTTCATGGCGTTTGGGTTAATGAGAGCGATATAGCAACAATCGATGATGCTTTTGGCAGCAATGACAAGATTCTAAATGATATGAATGTTACGGTTAAAGATACGATTAATATTTTGCATGGCAATCATTATTTGCCAGTAAATAAAGGCCATGCGGACGGCAATTATACCTCGGATGTTTCGAAGTATGTCATCGGATGGATTGTTGGTATTGAATGGGAGCCTTCGCTTGTCGTCAGCACGAATGAAAATAACGCAAAGCGCAGCCATTATGATGGCAAATACCTTTATACCGTAGGCGCATCTCCGTTTGAGGCCTTTCTCACTGAAGTAGGAGATAAGTTGATTGATTATGAAATGACAACCTATAACATGCAAAGCCCGGTTGCCTTTTCCAATTGGGTAACGACAGATCCGCTAAAACATCCTAACGAGCCTTATAAAAATGAAGACCTTGTAGAAGTAAACGTCGAGCATGTTAAATGGCATGACAGCTATAAAGCCGGCATGTTTGCCTCTTATCATGTGTACCCCTATTACCCCGATACGTTTAGCTATCAGACCGATTATATTCACTTTAAAGATGCCGAGGGAAAACCAAATCCTTATCTGGCTTATTTAGAGGAAATTAAGAAGTTCCATTCCATGCCTGTTCTTATTTCGGAATTTGGCATTCCAGCCTCACGCGGCAAGGCGCATGAAAATAAAATTACAGGTTTTAATCAGGGCTTTATAGATGAACGTACGCAAGGCGATATGCTGATGAAAATGATGAAGGATATTCACGCTGCTAATTTAGCAGGGRGATTGGTTTTTTCGTGGCAGGATGAATGGTTTAAGCGAACGTGGAACAACAATGATTTGGATTTGCCTGATTCAAGGCCATACTGGCTTAATGCTCAAACGAATGAGCAGCATTTTGGTTTATTAGCGCTTGATCCTGGCAACGAAAAAAGCATCCGTTATATCGATGGTTCGTTCGATGATTGGGCAAATGATACTCCCCTGTACGCTGACGATCATACCAAGCTATACGTAAAAAGTGATGAGGGATATGTCTATCTCATGATTGATGCTGAAGACTACGATTTTAATAAGGACACGTTGATCATACCGATCGATACGATAAAGGAACAAGGGAACAGAAGCTTCTCACAGCTTGGCTCCACATTTAGCAAGGATGCAGACTTCGTAGTGAAAATTCATGGACCAACGGACTCGCATGTATTAGTAGATGCCTATTACGATAACTACTATTTTAGATATGCGGTTCAAACGAGCCTCATCGACAAGAGCCCAGCCTTTCATCATAAGAACACGGGTATTTTTAACCCCATCAGGCTTAGTTTAAATAAAAGCTATGTAGTTCCGCAGCTGAACAAGGTCGTTCCTTTTGCAGGATATGAGACGGGGCTGCTCCAATACGGAATAGGCAATCCGGATAACCCTGATTTTAATTCATTAAGTGATTTTTATTATAAAGATGGAAAAGTGGAAATGAGAATTCCATGGCAGCTGCTGAATGTGATGGACCCATCTCATAAATATGTCATTGATGATATGTTTGCTCGTGGAAAAATATCAAAGCTGAAGGTAGATGGAATAAGCTTTGGCATACAGCATATCAAGACGGGCAGCACGCCTGAAACGACGCAGCAGCCTATAGCAATGGAAGAATATAGCTGGAAGGAATGGGAGCAGCCGACATTTCATGAACGATTAAAGCCTTCCTATTACATTTTGCAAAAAGGATTTCAAGCGATGAATTAATTCATATATAAAATGAGGAATACAAATGAAAAAAAGAAATATGAAAGCTCGCTATATCATTTTAATAGCTTTATTCATTGGTTTATTGATTCCTTTCATCGTTTGGCTGCTTACACCAAGCAAAAACCTTGATGTCGTTGTCATTAATAAAACCTTTCCGATTCAAGCATCTGAAACGAGCGGCATAAGTGAGCTGGATTACATCAAGCAGCGCGGGTTGTTTTGGATCATGGATCATCTGCGCATAAATAACCCAGTAACGAATAAAGCTTATGACGCCAAGAAGGATTATTATGGGAATTTCCTCGCTGATGGGAAATTAACGGCTGTTCCTTTTGATAAACGAGCTAATGTGCCAGATCTGATTTATATTTCGGATGCGTACGGCACAGGCAATTCAAAGGTGAATGGTGTGGAACCAAAAGGGGTTTCAGGCCTGACGATGGATGAGGTTAGTTTAATAGCTACCAGCTATGCCAAAGGGACAACGGTTATTGGCGAATACAATATTGCAGGCGAGCCTACTGCGCCAAACGTATCCAAGGAGCTTGAAGCTATTTTTAATGTCGGCTTTAAGGGGTGGGCAGGCAAGTTTTTCTCTGAATTATCGTCGGCAGAAGATGTACCGAATTGGATAAGAGCAACCTATGAGCAGCAATACGGGAAAAAGTGGAGCTTAACGGGAGCGGGAATCGTTATTGCGGGCAACAATAGAATCATCATATTGGAGCGCGGCAAAGACTTTACAGGACAATCGATCAGTCTATTCATGACTGAGGATCAAGCTGGCAGCTATCATACGGACACGATTGATTACTATAACTGGTTTGAAATCATTGAGCCAGCAGACGATAAGTCGATAATCGCATGGTATGACTTAAACGCTACGGAAGCGGGCCAGGAGCAATTGAAGGTCTTAGGGATAAATACTAGATTCCCAGCAATCATTGCAAATAAATCCGGCAAGAAGAGCTCCTATTATTTTGCGGGTGATTTTAGTGATTATAAGGAACCGGAGAAGATTAAACGGTTTTGGGGTGCTTCTACGCTATACAAAATATTCAGTGTAAACAGCGAAGGGGATCATTCGTATTTTTATTGGCATTTTTATGTGCCGCTTATGTCCAAGCTGTTGAAGGAAACAAAGCCACTAGATGAAAGCATTACATTCCAGGCGAAAGCAGAGACAGCTTCAAATGGTATACAGCTCGTATCAAAAATTGTCGACAATGCATTTTCCGTTTATGAAAACGGAGCTTGGAAGAGCATGTTCGTAAAAGGGATGAATATTGGCACAGCAATACCAGGTATACCTGAAGGAAGCTTCCCGGAGGATACGGCTATTTATTCAGAGTGGCTTGAGAAGATTGGTCTAATGAACGCCAATACGATACGAGTATACACGTTGATGCCGTCAGGCTTTTATCGAGCGCTTGATATTTACAATACGAATCATCAAGATAAACCGCTGTATTTGCTTCAAAATATATCGCCGAGCAGTGAGCCGCCATCAGGCGACTTGCTGAATCAAGAGTACAATGCAGCCTACAAACAAACGATTCAAGATACCATTAACGCAGTTCATGGGAATGCCAAGTTAAAAACCAAAGAGGGGATGAACTCCGAGCTGTACATGAATGATGTGTCAGGCTATATCCTTGGTTTTTTAGTTGACCCAGGCTTAACCCCTCAAAAGGCAAAGGCCACGGATCAAGCACATTCCTCTTACAACTATAGTGGGGACTATGTTTCATCAAGCGTAGACGCAACGCCTACCGAGTCGTGGCTTGCTTCCCTATCGGATCGTATCTTTCAATATGAGCAAATTAATTACAACATGCAGCATCCAGCAGCGATTACCAGCATTCCAGAGCTAGACATTCTCGAACATGCTGCATCAAATCCAGAGACGCTCGATGACGCGGTTTCAGTGGATATTAATCATATTGTTATTTCTAGCAAAGTGATCAGCGGATTTTTTGGCGCGTACAATGTCTTTCCCGATCATTCGGCATTTATAGCTGGGGAAACGAAGGAAGCAAAAACTGACTATGCAGGTTATAAGCAGTATTTGGATCGTTTTATGAGCACTCAAAAAAAGTATCCCGTACTTATTAGCGAATTTGGATTGTCTACAAGCCTAGGCTCATCGCAAATATCCGCTTCTGGCCATAAGGACGGTCAGAACAGCGAGGCTGAGCAAGGAGAAGGCATCGTTGCGATGATGAAAATCATAAAGGACAGCGRCAGTATGGGCGGGCTTGTTTATGAATGGGCGGATCAATGGGGAAAAAGCAGCCGGTTCACCTCTTCCCTGATGATCCCTTATGAGCATGGAAGCCTCTGGCACAACGTCATTGATCCTGCTCAGCGATACGGTATTTTAGCGATAGAATCACCTACGCCGACAGAGTATGCAATGACCTTGCGGGGAACAGATCCTCTGCGCACCATTTCTTATGCTGCTAACGAATCTTATTTCTATATAACAGCCGAATTCAGTGAACTGCCGAAGTTTAATCAGAAGAACATTATGATCTATTTGGACACCGTTGACAGAAAAAATGGCGAATATATGCTGGCTCCTGACGTGAATGAAAACTGGTCTGGTGCAGAGTTTAATGTCAGCATTCAAAATGCGAAGCAAGCCGAATTACTCGTAATCCCGCAATATAATGCGAGCAAAGGCAGTTATTACACTTCCGTATCGTCTAACGGCATTTATGAGAAAATGATGCGGGATGGATCAACCTTGAATGCAGGCAGCTTTGACAACAGCAGCAGCCATTTTTATTTTGAGGGCAAGACGCTGTATCTTAGAATTCCATGGGCGAGCTTGAACTTTACTGACCCGTCCAGCTTGCTCGTATTCGATGATGAGAAGAAACAAGGGRCAATCGAGAACATAAGAGACGGCGTTGCTGTTCGAATGACGGATGGCATAGTCGCTTCACTCGTTATTATGGATAAAACAACGCAGAAGGTCGATTATCAGTTTCCCGAAAGCGTTACGTCATCCGGCTACCGAACCTTTGCATGGAATACATGGACGAAACCCCAATACGTATCTCGCAATAAGAAAAGCTACGACATGCTTAAACAACTTTTTGCGCAGGAGGATATATGACAAAAGAAGCATTATATTTGCTGCTCATTTCATCAGCGTTATTTTCATTTTTTTTCATATCGATTATCGTCATTTGGTTTTTTCGTTACTTTAGCGAGTCCGCGACTAGCCAATTGAAGAAGCAGCTGGAAGAAGTATTCACATCCTACTTTTACACTGAAAATAAAAATAAACGAACAATCGTGCAAAAACTGAACAAAATCGTCGGAAAAAGTGCTAGAAAAAAAGAGCTGTTCATTAATATCGTCATTAATCACGATACTGATTTTATCCATACCCATCATGAACAGTTGATGAACATATATGAATTAACAGGTACGAAAGCTTTTCTGCTCAAAAGACTGCAATCAAACAGCGTTCATATTCAGTCCTTAGCCTGTCGGCATCTAGGGGAATTGCAGCTCAGAGATACAACGGCATCTATCCTTACGCTTATTTCAAGCAAAAATAATGATGTGATTTATAATATGATGCTGGCTCTTGCGAAGCTTGGCGATTTGGAGGGGCTAGTTCATGTTCTAACCTATGACTCCCAAAATATGAACTTGTCTCATAGAGCTATTATTGAGATTATTTCTGCTTTTGACGGCTCAAAGGAAGAGCTGTTTCGACAAACAATTGATAGAAGCGATGACTATATGAAGGGCATTCTAATAAAAGCTGTTGCTGATTATAGTATTGAAGGCTTAAGCGAGCATTATATTAAATATTTGAATAGTGAGGATAAGAACCTTAGAATCGCATCGATAAGAGCGCTGAGCGAGCTGAATAATCCAGATTATGAAGCAGCAATGCTAACCAAGCTTGATGATCATGATTGGGAGGTTAGAGCAGCTGCTGCTAAGGGCCTTGAGAAGATTGGGACTAAAAATAGTTTAGCGGATTTAGGGAAAACAACAGGCGACAGTGTGTGGTGGGTAAGACATCATGCCGCCAGTGCACTTGTTCTCATTCCTGGAGGTATTGCTTACGCTTCAAGGATCATCGATGGAGACGATAAATTTGCTCGGGATGCCGTAATTAGTGTGATCGAAATGACTTCCTAATGACAACTTAGAAAAACGAGGATGGTTTTCAACAACATGTATATTCTCAGAATGTTTATTATTTATTTCAGCGAGTTTTGTATGCTGTATACGATTGGAATAAACATCTTTTATAATGGGCAAATGCTGATCGCTTCGTTAGATATGTTTAGTTATTTACGAAAAATGAAAGCTTCGGATTATAAAAGATACATCGATTCGAAAAATATGATTCCGATTTCTATCATTGTCCCTGCGTACAACGAAGAGAAAACGATAGTTGATAATATTAAATCGCTGCTAGCTCTAAATTATTTTGAGTATGAGATTATTATTGTAAATGACGGCTCCACCGATTTCACAAAAGAAAAGATCATAAACGAGTTCAATTTAAAAAAGGTAAACCAGCCCATTATGCAAAGCTTGCCTACGAATGAAGTAGCTGGCATTTACCGAAGCAATCAATACGAGCGATTAATATTTGTAGATAAAATAAACGGCGGCAAAGCGGACGCCCTTAATGCGGGCATTAATGTGTCTGTCTATCCTATTTTTGCATGCATCGATGCCGATTCCATCTTGGAAAATGATGCCCTTATCAAGCTCACGATGTTATTTGTGGAAAATCCCGAAACGATTGCTGTTGGAGGGATCGTCAGAATTGCCAACGGCTCGATCATTAAAGACGGCAAGCTTATGGAGATGAATATTCCGAAAAGCAATATGGCGAAATTTCAGATTATTGAGTATTTCCGAGCTTTCCTGACTGGCCGTACGAGCTTCAGCAAGCTTAATTCCATACTCATTATTTCCGGTGCATTCGGTGCGTTTAATAAAAGGGTCGTTATTGAGTGCGGCGGGTACAAAGTGAATACGATCGGTGAAGACATGGATATTATCGTTAGACTTCATAAGGCGATGAAAGACCAGAAGAGGAAGTACAAAATACAATTTCTAGCGGACCCGATTTGCTGGACTCAAGCTCCAGAAACAATGAAGGATCTAAGAAGCCAGCGGAGAAGATGGCAAATTGGTCTTTTTGATACGCTGATAAGCTATAGGAGAATGCTCTTTAATCCGAAATACGGCAAGATTGGCATGGTGACACTGCCTTATTATTGGATATTCGAATTAATTGGGCCAATTGTTGAGGCACTCGGCTATATCTTTATCCCACTTGCCTATTTATTTGGCTTGCTTGCATTTGACAGCTTTATTACTTTTTTTGTTATCGCGTTTTTACTCGGCACTACCTTATCAATGGGCAGCATCTTACTCGAGCAAATTACATTTCGCAAATACAGCTCGCTTAAAGAAACGTTGCTGCTTGTGCTGTTCGGCGTGTTGGAAAACCTAGGTTATCGTCAGCTTACTGTTCTGTTCCGTGTTGAAGGAATTTTTAATTTTAGAAGAGGCCGTCATTCATGGGGAGCAATGAACAGAAAGAAATTTGTTTCAAGCAAAGAGAAAAAAGATAACGATAAGTGATGCTGAAATAGCAATAGAAGAGTAGCTGCGTGCAGATGCGGATGCTCTTTTTTTTGCAATGGAACGATAAGAAAAACTCCAAATAGGCAACCGCAATAAGAAAAAGGATCAAAGGGCTTAGAATCAATGAAAACGCATACATGTCATTCTTGAATAGACCACTCTCTGAGGGGCCTTGGGCTTGTATTCGGGGCGAAAATCGATTGGTAAATCTTGCGGTTGCCGATAAATAGGCGATTTATCAACAAAAATGACACATTTGAGAAGTTATCTGAATAGTCGCAGTAGTTCGCGAATTGATGTTTCCTCATAAATATAAAGCGCTATCATTCGATACGGGAAATGACATATTTACGAGAATTGTTATGTTCCGTATTGTTGTGAATGTAAGCGATAGCATTTCCGAAATTCCTGTCGCCAATCACCAAACAAAAGCAATTACAACGAAATGGGAAAGGAGTGATTTTATGCAGGAAGCAAGTCAAGTGGCAGCACCAAATATGCTTCCGGAACCGACGAAAGAGAAGAGCAGAATGTGGAAAAGACTCCTTCAAAATTGGGAATTGTATCTATTCATTGCACCCGCATTTTTCTACTTTCTAATCTTCTCTTACGGTCCGATGTACGGCATACAAATCGCATTTAAGAACTTCATACCAACGAAAGGGATTTTCGGAAGCCCTTGGGTCGGTTTCGACCATTTTGTCCGATTTTTTCATTCTTATTACTTTTGGGACTTGATATGGAACACGTTAAGTATTAGCCTGTATGAACTCGCTATTGGGTTTCCGATACCGATTATACTGGCGCTTGCCTTCAATGAGCTGAAGGGTGGTTCCTTCAAAAAGATGGCTCAGACCGTCACTTATGCGCCGCATTTCATTTCAGTCGTTGTTATGGCAGGCATGATCATTACGTTCTTGTCGCCTTCATCGGGAATAGTGACACATCTTATTGAGTGGCTTGGATTTGATGCTCCAGATTTCTTGACGGACCCGAAGTGGTTTAAGACGATGTACGTATTCTCTGGTGTTTGGCAAAGCGCAGGATGGGGAACAATCATATATTTGGCTGCGCTTTCAGGAGTAGACCCGGGTCTGCATGAGGCAGCCATTATAGACGGAGCTTCACGCTTCCAACGGGTGCTTCATATTAACATTCCGACGATTATCCCTACGATGACCATTCTTTTAATTCTGAACATGGGAAGCTTGCTTGGGGTTGGATTTGAGAAAATATTGCTGCTCCAAAACTCGCTTAACATGGGGGCATCCGATGTCATTTCAACCTTCGTATACCGATCAGGGCTTGTTGATGCCCAGTATAGCTTCTCGACGGCGATCGGCCTGTTCAATTCCGTCATTAACGCCATTATTTTAGTGCTTGTCAATCAGATCGTAAGACGCACCAACGAAAACAGCCTGTGRTAGAAGAAGGAGGTATGACCGATGGTTTCCGCCGTTAAAGAGTCCGGAAGGGATAAAGTGTTTCTGATATGCAACTATATTTATGTATTTCTCGCTTTTATTGTAGTCGCCTATCCTGTCATTTATATGATTAGCGCTTCGATAAGCGATCCGAAATTGGTAGGTTCCGGCGAGATGTGGCTGTGGCCAAAAGGCATTACGTTTGAAGGTTATCAGAGGGTGTTCCAAAACTCCAGCATATGGACAGGTTACGGCAACACCATTCTTTATACGGTAGTAGGCACGTCGATCAATTTATTCGTTACGCTGCCTGCAGCCTACGCTCTAAGCCGCAAAGACTTTATGGGACGCAACTTTTTTATGGGGATGTTCCTCGTCACGATGTTTTTTGGAGGAGGGCTCGTACCAAGTTATTTGCTCATCAAGGAACTTGGTATGGTGAATACAATTTGGGCAATCGTAATTCCTTCGGCCGCTTCAATCTGGAACATCATTGTAGCGCGCACGTTTTTCCAATCCTCTATACCAAAAGAACTGCAAGAGGCTGCCCAAATTGACGGGTGCACCAACCTGCGGCTGTTTGTCAAAATCATCTTGCCGCTGTCCATGCCAATCATCGCCGTTATGGCTTTGTTCTATGGTGTTGGCAACTGGAACAGCTACTTCTCGGCACTCATTTATTTGAATGATGCCGCAAAATATCCTTTGCAGCTCGTGCTGCGGCAAATTCTTGTGTTGCAGGAGATGTCGGCTCAGGGCGGCGGTGCAATGGATGCTTCTACGGCGTCGGCTCTCAACAGTAAGGCAGAGATTGCGGCGCTGGTCAAATACGCGGTTATTATCGTAGCGACAGCACCGATTATCGCCGTTTATCCATTTCTTCAGCGTTACTTTGTGCAAGGTGTCATGATTGGTTCCGTTAAGGGCTGATTTTGCTCATAAATAATATGAAAAAAGGGAGAGGGTTTAGGATGAAAAAGCTAAAAAAAGCATCATCTTTGTTACTCAGCATTACGCTGCTTGCTTCCGTATTAGCGGCATGCGGTTCACCGAACGAGGGTAAGTCAAATAACGGCAGTACGGGTTCCAAAGGGTCAACATCCGTTGAAGCTTCAGGGGTTAGCAAAGACGGTTTCCCGATTGTTAGCGAACCGATTACGCTGAAGATGATGTCACAGGATGTTGGCGTTGCGGATTGGAACCAAATGCCTGTGCTTCAAGAGATGGAGAAGCTGACTGGCATTAAGCTGCAGTTCCAGAATGCCCCGCTTGATAGCTTTGCGACCAAGAAAAACCTGGTATTTGCGAGCGGCGACTTGCCGGATATGTTTTATGCAGCGGATCTTAAGCCGGCAGAGCAAGTAACTTACGGTACACAAGGCGTTCTTATTCCTCTTGAAAAATATATTGATGAAGGTTATGCGCCTAATATCAAAAAGATTTTTGATGAACATCCGGAAATTCGGAAGTCCTTTACAACACCAGACGGCCATATTTATGCGCTGCCTAATATTGATCTGGCAGCCGTCTGGTATCGCGGTCCAATGTGGTATAATGGCAAGTTCCTGAAAACCCTCGGTGTAACGGAGCCTAAGACGACTGAAGAGCTGTATGACTATCTGAAGCGTGTGAAGGAAGAAGATCCTAATGGAAACGGGAAAAAGGATGAAATTCCGTTAACTTCCGTAAAGCTGGATGATTTGCGCATGTACTTCCTCGGCTTTTGGGGCATCTATGATGAGGTCATCTATGCGGATAAGGATGGCAAAGTGCATTATACGCCTCAAGAGGAAGGATACAAAGGATATCTAACGTTTATGAATCGTCTATGGAAGGAAGAGCTGCTTGATCATGAGACCTTCTCACAAACCGGCGAGCAGAAGAAAGCAAAAGGAGAAAACAATCAAATCGCTGTCTTCAACGACTACTACCCTTACTTTACGTTAGGCGGCGAACCAAGCGGAGACAATCCATTGATGACGCCTGTGAAGAGTGAAATAGCTGATTCTCCAGTCTACGGCAAACATCCTGGCATATCGGCAAATGGTACTTTCGCTATTACAAGCAGCAATCCATCTCCAGAAGCAACGATGCGCTGGGTAGATTATCTATACAGCTATGAAGGCGCTACATTGTTCAATCAAGGTCCAGAGGATCTTCTATGGAAATATAAAGACAAAGAAAAACATGAGAAGGAATGGCTTCCTGTTCCGGGCGGCGGCGACCGTGAAGAATACCGCGGCAAAATAACACCAAATTACGGAATTCTTACGCCGGGCATGAACTCTGGCGAGCTTGCGATCGGACTTCGCAGCGAATTCGACTTATGGATCGATAAGGAAAATGCAGAGAAGCTTACGCCAATCGCCAAATCGCCTTACCCTAATGTTTATTTGACCAACGAAGAGCAAAATGAGGCTTCTGCTTTGTTATCTGATCTGAACACGTATGTGCAACAAATGGAAGCCAAGTTCGTAACAGGTCAAGAGTCGATGGCCAATTGGGACAAGTATTTAGAGCAAATTAAAAAAATGGGCGGAAATCGGATCGCTGAGCTTTACCAAAGCGCATACGACAGATAATTGACAGATAAATAAACGAACAAGAGCATGAACCCAGAAACAGCAAAAACCCGGTCATGCGAAATGCTGACCGGGTTTTGTTTATTATTCATCATCTGAATCAGAAAGCAATTGCGCCTGTTCGTTCTCCCAGAATTGCTTGCGATATTGACCAGGCGTATAGCCGGTTTCTTTCTTAAATTTGCGTATAAAGTTAGGCGTATCCAAATAGCCGACTTGAATAATGATGTCCTTAAGCGGTGCGTTTGTCGTTTTCAGATGATGCATAACCTCTTCCATTCTTTTTTGCCAAATGTATTGGATGAAGTTAAGGCCCATCTTTTCCTTAAATGAACGGCTCACATGTGATGGCGAAATGGCATACTCATATGCAATCGTTTCTAGGCTGAGCGTATGGTCTCTAAAATGCTCATCGATATAGGAAACGATCCGATCAATCTGTGATTGCTCCTCCTTCTGATTGTTGCGCTCCACTTGATTGCAGATTCGGGAGGCGAGATTCAGAAAGCCAGTCTCGATTTCATCCAAGGAGTGGCTGTAAATCATGTTAGGAGCCATGTCTTGAATCACATTTTGAATGCCAAGCTCGGACGCGGTTTTTAGCATCGTATTCAAAATGTCAAAGCATATACAGCGTTTGAGCAGGGCAGACAGCTCGGATGATTGCAGGCTGCGGATCGACGGGCTGATCATTTGTGCAGCTACATCATAGCTTCCTTGCTTCAAGCTTTGAGAAAGCTTGAGCAGCGAATTATTCGGTATCCAAAAGGCATGATCAGGTGTATCTTGCAGCTTCTCGAAATAGGTGATCGTGCCATGACCGCTTGTCGCTTGCAGCTCAAAAGCAGAGCAAGCTTCRATAAAGGACTGATTCAGCTGGTCAGGGCTTGAATAGCAGGTTCCAACGCCAATCGTAGGCGTAACATCGAACGTCTCTAGTATCGTGCAGAGCACCGCTTCAGCAATGTGGCGCACAGGAACAAATTCCTGCTCGGCTTGATCCCTATTAAAGCTGATAATGAGTGCAAGCTGATCCAGCTGAGGGAGCTCTACGCCATAGGCATGAGCAGCCAGCTCCGGGAATTCGATTTGGGAGAGCAGTTCTATCAATTCTTGCCGCTCCTGTCGTTCCTCTTGCGTATCTTCGATTTCATCCCATCCAATCACCATAACAAAGTGATGAGATTGGTCGAAATGAAGATCGAAGGCCTCTTGCAGCTCTGGTGAAAGACTTTGCGCATTTCCATATTTCAGCAGCATGGACAAAAAGTGATTGCGAGCGTATGGCTCTTGAAGATCAACTCGCGAGCTGTATTGCTGCAGCGCTGTTCGTATTCGATCAAGCTCGTTTCCGTTTTCGGTTGATTGATCAGCGGAATGCTTCGGCTTGGATTTGGAATTTGCGAACTCTACAAGCGTAGAGATCGGCAGGTATTGCATTCTAGCAAGCACGAGGGCAATCGCCGCTCCAACGACCACAACGATGATAAACAGCATGACGATGAAGCTGCGGACATGCACTACGCTGCTGAGAAACTGGGAACTTGGCATGACGGTCACATAAGTCCAGCCATTATTTTCTGATTTTACGGATACGATGGAATGCGGCTTGCCATTTAAGGTTTTATCATGAATGCCTGGCGCGAGACTATATAGAGACTGCGCCTCTGCATTCGTTAAGGCTTCGCCCTGGCGATTGTCTACTAGAATTTGACCTTTGTTGTCCAAAATATAAGTCAAGCCTTGATAATTGCCTAGAATCGAATCAATTAAACTCGTAAGCTCTGATTCTTTAATTAGATACATAATCGTTCCGTGTGGATTAGGGTTGTATGGCGTAATGGGAACAAGATAAGCAAGCATCGAATCCTGCAAATTAGCGCTTAGGACTACGGTATCAGCTGGACGCATCGTTGGATATTTAACCGTATTCAAATCTTGAAAAATAGTGTCTTTGCTCCAATTGTGAAAGGTAAAGGTGTTTGCGAATACATCCATGCTCGATAGACCCTTCGCGGAATAAATATTTTCATCCTTGTGAAAATACAAGAACAACTCGCTAATGATAGAGCTGGTCGCTTTGTATTGATCCAGTGCTTGAATCGCTTCACCGCTGTAATAAGAATCGTGAACCCGAAACGGAGTCAGCCTCTTGTCATACGAGACGCGTGAAGCAATTTCACTTAGCTCCTTCATCCGCCCGTCAACAATAACCTTGGCTTGCGTGAGCTGGCTGAGGCGGGATTGCTCAATTTCAGTACGTAGATTGGTTACTGCGTTTTGATAGATAAATATCGTCATAAGTACTAATGGGATAAGCAAAATAAACAAGTAGGACCAGATATATTTTAAAAACAGTTTGGATTTGAAGTAGTTTCGTTTCATCTCGTCTGCCCCCTATGATCGATCAATCCTTTTCGTCGCTACTAATCATAGCAACAAATTTACAATTTGGACATAGAGCAGAAGAAGGCAATGAACGTAACGCTTACGAAAGTCCTACTATACTTGGAGGTAACCATGAGCGAAATAAAGACGACAGAAGAAATAGAGCAAGTTGTTGAGCAGGGTGTCCACAATTACAGCAGCGAAGAGCAATGGGTAAAGCCAGAGGACCTGCTTCTGCAGGAGCGGCTGGAGTGGTTCAAGGATCAGAAGCTGGGCCTTATGATGCACTGGGGGCCATATTCACAGTTAGGTGTAGTTGAATCATGGGCGCTTAGTGACAAGGATGAGGAATGGTCACGCGATGGCATCGATTGGAATATAGACGCAGAGGAATTGAAGCGGCAGTATTTTGGGCTAAACAAAACCTTTAACCCGCTTCGCTTTCAGCCTGAGCTATGGGCAGATCTTGCTGCGGAGAATGGCTTTAAATATTTAAATTTTACAACCAAGCATCATGACGGCTTCTGCATGTGGGATACCCATACGACGGATTACCGAATTACGAGCCCTGATTGTCCTTTCCATTCGCATAAGTACGCCGATATTTGCAAGCAGCTGTTTGATGCTTTCCGCGCAAAGGGCTTAGCTATATCTGCATACTTCTCGAAGGCAGATTGGCATACGCCATATTATTGGGCGCCAGGCATGGAGCGTGGATCGTTTACCGCGCGCGGGCCTTCCTATGACCCGAAGCAATATCCGCATTTGTGGGAGCAATTCGTGCAGTTCACCCATGCGCAAATTATGGAGTTGATGACGAAATATGGCCGCATCGATATGTTATGGCTAGATGCAGGTTGGGTTAACGATTACCGCGATCAAAACATCCGCTTAGGCGAGGTGGTTGAGAAGGCGCGGGAAATTCAGCCTTGGCTGCTCTCGGCTGACCGGACGGTCGGCGGCCCTTATGAAAATGTCATAACACCAGAGCAGACATTGCCTGAGCGTCCGCTTAACGTGCCGTGGGAGAGCTGTATTACGATGGGCACCTCATTCTCCTTCCGTTATGAGGACAAGTATAAGACCGTTCGACAGCTGATCCATCTGCTCGTTGAAATCGTTGCGAAAGGCGGAAACCTGGCACTTAATGTCGGTCCGCAGCCTGACGGCAGGCTATCGACTACAGCCATTAGCCGCATCAAAGGGATGGGCGATTGGTTGAAGGTTTATGGCGAGGCGATCTATGGAACACGAATTTGTGAGCCTTTTTCTGCTGACAATTGCCACTTTACGAGAAAAGGAGATACGGTTTATGCCTTTTATTTGTACAAGGATGAAAAAGAAGCTGTGAAAGAGGAATTATACCTCCCTATACAGAAGTCTTTCAGCCAGATTGATCTCGTAGGCGGACAAGACCATTTGCAGTACAGCCAAGCAGAAAACGGCATTATTGTCCGTTTGCCAGTGAATGAATACTCAGAACAAGCACCAATCGCGCATGTGTTTCGGATTCGTTAATCGAGAGGGGTAGTCTGCTATGCAGCAATGGTTTAAGGAAGCTAAGCTAGGTATTTTTATACATTATGGCATTTATGCAGTAGATGGTGTCTCCGAGTCATGGTCGTTCTATAACGGAAGAATGAGCTATGACGATTATATGAAACAATTGGACGGCTTTACGGCTTCGAAGTTCGATGCGGACAAATGGGCTGATTTAATTGAGCAATCGGGAGCGAAGTACGCAGTGCTTACGACCAAGCACCACGACGGCGTAGCCTTGTTTGATACACAGTACAGCGACCTTAGCGTTGTGAAGAAAACACCGGCAAAGCGGGATCTGATCAAGGAATATGCGGAAGCCGTCACGAAAAGAGGGATTCGACTTGGGATGTATTATTCGCTCATCGACTGGTCGCATCCCGATTATCCATCTGTGTTTGAAGGCGGCAAGGTGCCGGATGACTTGTCTAAGGTTAACAAATTTTCGAGCCCGATAGATGGTGTTCAGGATGAAGAAAAGTGGAATGCTTTTCTGAAGTTTAACAATGATCAGCTGCGGGAGGTTTTAACGAACTATGGGAAGGTTGATCTTCTTTGGTTCGACGGCGATTGGGAACGCAGCGCTGAGCAGTGGAATTTGCCCGAATTCAAGCAGTATCTGCAATCGTTTAACCCAGACATTATTATCAACTCGCGCCTGCAAGGTTACGGGGATTATAAAACGCCGGAGCAAGGGATTCCGATAACGCGGCCGGAGGGGCCTTGGGAGTTTTGCACAACCATTAATAGTTCGTGGGGGTATGTACCGACGGACGATAAATATAAATCATTAAATCAAATCATTCGAATGTTCTGTGATTGCATTACCTTGGGCGGCAACATGCTGCTTGATATCGGGCCGATGGAGGATGGAACGATAGACAAACGGCAAGAGAATATTTTGCTGGGATTAGGCGAATGGATTCGAACGCACGAAGAAGCGGTATTTGGGACAGACGAAGGCATTATGACCCGCTATTATTTGGGCGGCAGCACCATATCCAAAGATAAAAAGYCACTGTATCTGTTTGTGTATGATGATCCGAAAGAGAATGTATGCCTAAAGGGATTATGCAACAAGGTCAAAAAGATTACAGTGCTGCATTCCGGCAAAGAGCTTACGCATGAAATTCATGGCGGGGTGCCATGGTTCAATATTCCGGGGACGACATGGATTCATCTGACAGCGGAAGACACTCACAAGCAAGTGACCGTGCTTAAGCTGGAATTTGATGATGAGCTTGATATGTATGGTGGTTCAGGCGCAGTTGTAACGCATAACTAATCAAGTGATCTGTCTACTTAGGAGGAAGAAACGATGAAAATTGGATTAAGTTCTTACAGCTTGCTAAGCGCCATAAAATCGGGAGAGATGAGCATTCTTGATGCCATCTCTTGGATAGCGGGTAACGGCGGCGAGCATATGGAGATTGTTCCATATGGCTATACGCTCGTTGACAACCCTGAGCTGGCGGATGCTGTACGCGAGAAAGCAAAGGAGGTTGGCATTGCCCTCTCCAACTATTCGATGCCGGCGAACTTCGTGCAGGATACGGAGCAATTGTTTGAAGAGGAAGTCGCGCGGGTCAAGCTGCATGTTGATCTTGTGCATCGACTCGGCATGAATCATATGCGGCATGATGTAACCGCCTTCACCATTCCGCAGGAGAAGATGACGATACGGTGGTTCGAGGAGAACCTGCATCTCATGGTGAAGGGCAGCCAGCTCATCGCGGACTATGCCGCGCAATACGGCATTACAACGACGATAGAGAATCATGGCTTCAGCGTACAGTCCAGCGACCGGGTTCAACGTGTTCTTCATGCGGTAGACCGGCCGAACTTCAAGACGACACTCGATATCGGCAACTTTATGTGCGTGGATGAGAATTCGATCATCGGCGTTAAGAAAAACTTGCCTTATGCATCACTTATCCATTTCAAAGATTTCTACTTCCGTCCATATGATCAGCATCCGGGTGACGGTGATTGGTTTTTGACCTCGAACGGTAACTACCTGCGCGGTGCGATTGTAGGTCAAGGGGATATTGAGATCCGTAAAATCGTGAAGCTTATTAAGGAATCGGGTTACGATGGTTATATGACGATCGAATTTGAAGGCATGGAAGAGTGCAAATCCGCCTCCCGTATTGCGATGGACAACCTGCGCCGTTTCTGGCATGAATGTGTACTTTAAGCGAGCTTCATCGTTTTCATAGATTCATAGCAATTCAAACGGAGGGATAACATGAATTTAAGCGGATTGCAGGAGCCTAACATCGAATATGCACCCAAACATTATGTATGTCGCCGCGCGGCGGAGCCGCTCATTCTTGACGGGCGAGTTGATAAGCCGTTCTGGGCAGCAGCGGACTGGACGGATGATTTTGTCGATATCGAAGGCGATCTTCGGCCAAAACCTGCGAAGCAGACCCGCGTGAAAATGCTGTGGGATGACGACTATTTCTATTTTGCGGCAGAATTGATTGAAGACGAGATTTGGGCGACGTTGACGGAGCGGGATTCGGTCATTTTTTATGATAATGATTTTGAAATATTTATTGATCCCGATGGTGACAGCCACAATTATTACGAGTTTGAAATTAACGCGCTGAACACCGTGTGGGATCTGCTGCTGGTTAAGCCATACCGCGACGGCGGTCCGCCGATTAACGGCTGGGACATTAGCGGGCTTCAGACAGCCGTACATATTGACGGCGAGCTGAATCGGCCGGAAGCAGCGAATCGGAAGTGGAGCATTGAGGTAGCGATGCCTTGGAAAAGCTTGCGCGAATGCGCGCCTGAAGGCAGAGCGCCAGTAAATGGCGAGTTTTGGCGCGTCAATTTCTCCCGCGTGGAATGGCGCGTTGAAGTGAAGGATGGCGAATACCGCAAGATCATCAATCCGGATACGGGAAAATCCTATCCAGAGGACAACTGGGTATGGTCTCCGATGGGACTTATTAATATGCATTATCCTGAGCTATGGGGTTATGTCATGTTTGCAGGGGAAGATGGCCCGGATTCATTCGAACAGCCGCCGGATGAACGCATAAAGTGGGAGCTGCGCAAGCTCTATTATCGTGAGCGCAATTACTTCGCAAGTCACGGCGAATTTACAGCGGATGCGGAATCACTGATGCATGGCGGAGAGCAGTGGAGCATATTGCCTGTCATTGAGACGACCCGCTCCATGTTCCAAATCACAACGCCGTCTAGCGATGGGAAGTCGAGCTTCTGCATTAGGCAAGACGGAAAGCTATGGAAGGAGTGAGTTAGCATGACATTGCAAACCTCTGTATTCTCATTAGAGCAAGCGTCGATGGAGCTGATTGAACGCAAGTTTCGTGAGAAGCAGCTGCTCGCTAAGGCGAGAGAGCATGAGCTGTTTGATATTTTTCAGCAGCCGCTGACAGATGAAGAGACATGGGCGCTCAAATATTTGTACGCCTATATGCCTGTAAACGATATGGCTGATTATGACGGTACGTTATTTCTAAGCCATGTGCGGCAAACGCTGGACATTCGGGGAAAAGTGCCTTGGGGGGAGCGGGTGCCGGATCATCTCTTCCTGCATTTTGTGTTGCCCTACCGTGTGAACACGGAGAACATCGAGGATTCACGAGGTATCTTATACAGTGAACTGGCGGAGCGTACCGCGTCTTTGTCGATGGAAGATGCGATTCTGGAGACGAACTACTGGTGCCATGAGAAGGCGAACTACATTGGCAGCGATCTGCGGACGATCTCGCCGCTTACGATGATTCGAAATGCTCGAGGCCGATGTGGTGAGGAATCGACACTTGCTGTTGCAGCGCTTCGGAGCATTGGCATTCCTGCTCGCCAAGTATACACCCCGCGCTGGGCGCATTGTGACGATAACCATGCATGGGTAGAAGCTTGGGCTGACGGGCAGTGGCACTATATCGGCGCCTGTGAGCCGGAAGCTCGCCTTGATCAAGGCTGGTTCACTCCTCCAGCCCGGCGGGCAATGCTGATCAATACTCGGGTATTCGCAAATTACCCGGGCCCTGAGGACATCACGCTTGCGGACAATTGGTTTACAGAAATTAATTTGCTTGAAGGTTATGCGCCTACTCGAAGCATTACTGTCGCTGTGAAGGATGAGCTGAACGAACCGGTCAGCGGCGCGAATGTTTATTTTGAGCTCTATAATATGGCTGAATTTTATCCGATTGCTGAGCTGAAGACAAACGAACTGGGTGAGGCTGCGTTTAAGACAGGCTACGGAGATCTGTTGATTCGTGCTGTGATGGATGGCAAGTGGGGAGAAAAGAAGATTACAGTTAGTGATCGTGTGCGCTTCGAGATCGTTCTGGATCAAGTGCAGCAGCCCGAAGGGATAACTGACTTTGATATGGTTCCACCTCCTGAACGTAATGGCAAAGCTCTCGATGTGCTTTCCGAGGAGAAGGTTCAGCGGCATAATAGCCGCCTGGAAGAAGGCACGAACATCCGCAGCAGCTATGAACAAACATTCCTAAGCGAAGCGCAGGCGTCGGATATTGCCGAGGCTGCTGGTCTTCCGCAGGAGCGGGTGTGGGATGTGCTGCGCAAGGCACGGGGAAATAGCCGCGAGATCGCAGCCTTCTTGCAGGAACGCACCGCTGAATTTGGAGAATGGCCGCTTAAGCTGCTGGAGAGCTTGAACGAGAAGGATCTTTCCGATACGTTCCGCAAGGAGCTTGACGATCATCTCATCGGTTCTCTGTCGCAGCGCGGCGAGCTTTCCGAAGACATCTTCTCGCGGTATATCCTTTGTCCGCGAGTGTTATATGAAATGATCGTGTCTTATAAGCATTTTTTCCAAGAGGTGTTCACGGAAGCACAAGTAGCATTGTTCCGGCAAAATGCTGCTGAGCTTGTACGCCATCTGGATTCAGAGTGGTCGTTGTGGGAGGACCTTCCCAATCTGAAGGGCAGAGGCAACCCTGTTGGTACCTTTCAGATCAAGAAGGGGGATCAGGCTTCTCTCGATATTATGTTTGTGGCAATCTGTCGCAGCATAGGCATTCCAGCACGCTTGCATCCAAGTGAGCAGAAGCCGCAATACATGACGATGGCTAACGGCTGCTGGCAGGATGCGTTATTTGCAAATCGAGCGATGCAGCAATTGGAGCAGAAGGAAAACGGCAAGCTGCGTCTTCTTAAAGATAACGAGTCATCCGATGAAGCTCCGGCAGCTTCGTACTCTGAGAACTTCACGTTCGCCCGGCTGGAGAACGGCATATATAAAACGTTGGTCTACCCTAATGGGAAATCTGATGTATACGATGAGCCGTTTGAGCTTGCGCAAGGCAGCTATCGATTGACCACAGGTATTCGGTTAAAAGATGGCACCGCATGCGTTCGCTTTTCCTATTTCGAGCTGCGTGCAGGAGAACAAATGGATATTCCGTTGACTTTCCGAAGTGAGAAGCAAGGTATTCCAGTACTAGGGACGCTGAACAGAAACGATACGTTTACGATGCTGGGTGGTTCAGACCAAGCGATTGGTGAGCTTATCGGCATGAATGGGGCAATTGTTGCTTGGCTGGAGCCGGAGCGTGAGCCTACCAAACATTTATTCCGTGAACTCGGCGAGCTTGCTGAGCCGTTGAACGAACTTGGAGCGCCGATTGTGCTTGTCGTAGGTGATTCCGAATGGACGTCATCTTTTGATCCTTCTCGTTATAAGGGGTTGCCTTCGCGTACCGTGTTTGTTCGTGATTCCACTTACGCGGCTTTGCCGGACTTTATAGCAGTGCCGCCAGCTAGCGAAGCGGGTTTCCCGCATCTGCTCGTGCTGGATAACCAAGATCAAATTCGTTATACAGCATCAGGATACAAGATCGGTACGGGAAAAGAAGCATTGCAGATTCTCACTAGCATATGGCAGCAGCCAACGAAACGGAGTGATACGTAATGGCAAGTCGAAAATATATTGTGGCGGGATATGCGTCAGATTCGAAGCTTCCAGACATGACGCGGGAAGATTTAACGAAACTTACCCATTTGAATGTGGCATTTGGCCATGTGCGCAATGATGAAATTATTACAGAGCATTTGAAAAATATTGATGTTCTTCGCAGGATTAAACACGAGCATCCAGAGCTGACTATTCTATTGTCTGTCGGCGGATGGAGCGCAGGCGGGTTTTCTGAAGCTTCATCTACCGCTGAAGGGAGAAGCCGCTTCGCAGATTCGGCGGTTCGTGTATTAACCAACTTTCCATTTGATGGAGTCGATCTCGACTGGGAATATCCTTGTTATGGTGAAGCGGGCATAGCGTCGAGTCCAGATGATAAGACCAATTTCACTCTGCTGCTCAAAACCATTCGCGAAGCTTTGGACGAGAAGGGCGCAAGTGACGGAAAACATTATTTGCTTACGATTGCCGCAGGCGCGGACCAATATTACGTAGACGGTACGGAAATGGATCAAGTCCAGCAATATTTGGATTTTGTTCAGCTGATGACCTACGATATGCGCGGTGGGTTTCAAATTTTGACGGGGCATCATACGAATCTGTATACACCAACTGGAGATTTATTCCGAATCAGTACGGATGCATCTGTTAACTTGTTCATCCGAGCAGGCGTGCCGAAGGAAAAGATTGTGATAGGCGCGGCGTTTTATACTCGGGTTTGGCATAACGTTCCTAATCGCGCGAATGGGCTTCATCAAATGGCGGGCACCACAGGCGGATATGGACCAGATTTCACCAAGCTTGCAGCGGAATACATCAATAAAAACAATTATGTTCGATATTGGGACGACGAAGCGAAGGCGCCATATCTCTACGACGGAAGCAGCTTTATCTCCTATGACGACGAACAATCGCTGCATCATAAATGTGAATATGTGAAAGCAAGTGAGCTTGGCGGCGTAATGTTCTGGGAATACAGCTGCGATGAAACGCACCGTTTGCTCCACGCGATATATGAAGGGCTTAAGGAGTAGCTGGATTGGAAGTTGCTTTGCGGTATCGGTGCGGCTCTGAAGCACAAGAGGAAGTCAGTTTTTTAAAATAAGCCTACTTTCTAGTCCTATTTCTGCGAAAAGCTTATATTTGTTGAAAATAGGTCTAGATTCTAGCACTATTTTTACTGAATCAGCCAATAGTGGGGGATTTGGCGGGTTATGAGTGGAAATAAGGCTATTAACTAGTCCTATTTAGTCCTATT
>NZ_JBFRDK010000057.1:0-33408 GCF_052113545.1 Paenibacillus sp. TAF43_2 | reverse complement strand
CAGTATAGATAATAGCGAACTTCGGCTCATACTCCGTCAGCGCACTTGCAAGTATTTCAAGACTGTAACGAACAGCAAGCAATTCACCGTAATTGGAGCCTTCAACATGTTCCATCAGTATTTTTTTGGCGGTAACGCGTATCGTTCTATTGAAGACAAAGCAACAAGCTGCTCCATGATTGTTTTGCGCAACGAAACCGGAGTAGTCACAATACAAACAAATCATACTCTTGTTCACAATGTTTTGTCTTAAACGAGGATTGGCATATGCTCTTTTTATTAGCAATTCTGTTGTAGTATCCACAAAATCTATCCTCCAGATCGTATTCCTTCTTTCATTATTTTAATCATCGTCAAAAAAGAGATGGGTTAGTCTTCAAATGGGATAGCTTCGAAATATTTTTTACTTTAAGAATAGGCGAATGGATTAAGGTATACATCGGAGCTGATCTGCGTAAGTTTTAATAGGAATGTGTCTGAATAAGGGAGTAACATTAATGATGTAATACTGGAGGGGACTCGGCATGAACGCAGGTTTTTGGATTCGATTAGGAGCTTCGTTGCTGGATGGCATTATTATTGGCATTCCATTAGCCATTATTTCATTATTATTTACAGGAGGAAATGAAGGTAGAGATTATTTTACAGATGCGGTCTCATTCCTTTACTCGTTACTGGTTCCGGTATTTTGGAGCGGCTATACCATTGGGAAAAGGATATGCGGCGTACAGATTAGAAAGTTGGATGGCTCACCTCCAGGTATAGGAACCATGTTATTGCGTAATGTTGTTGGTGGACTCGTTTATGGATTAACATTAGGTATTGCTGTGATCGTCAGCGCCTTTATGGTCGGTTTGCGCGAGGACAAAAGAGCGATTCATGATTTTATAGCAGGAACAGAAGTGGTGCATTCTGATTAAGCTGTCTTATGAGCTCGTTGCGATATCATGCAGCGGGCTTTTTTTATTATACTTTTGGCATTTGCCACGACATTTAATGAGGAAACTTTTTGCTTTCTCTATTTTGAATGAAGTAAACTAAGAGTTGTTTGAAATACCTGAGAAATAAGGGAAGTAGGTGGATGATTGATGCAGCACAAGAACGAGGAGAATTCACTTAAGCTAAGCGCGCGTCGACTCTATGCGGAGATATTCTCTTTAAAGGACACACTTTACAATGATCTTCTACATCGGTTTAAGGATGATGTATCACTCACGGAAAAAGCGGAGCAGTGGAAAACCGGCATAATGGCAGCTGCGATCTCTACAGCGCTCTACAGCTCTTCTCTGGGCGGAAACAAGGAGTTTCCTTATGTCTATTCCTATTTGAAAATAAAGCTTAAAACGTATCATTCTGAAGGGGAAGCGGCGATAGAGGACTGTATGTCTGTCATTTCAGGCCTATTAAATGAAGCTGATTACGAGCCTGATTCATTTTCCGAAGGAATCGCTTTATGGCTTTATTTTAGTATTCAAGGAAAAGAGTCGTTTGTAGAAGAAGAGACGGTTCCATATTTGCTTACTGGACAATATATTAATCAAGTTTTTTATAATTGGTTTGATAAGCAGAGCTAATAAAGGCTGCTTATTCAAAAACGATTGCGTTTGAAGGGGATATTAATGATTATGAATACGTTAGTAAATGATTGGGCGCAGAAATTGCAGAGTGAGCTTGAAGCGCCTTATATGCAAGAGCTTTTTGCCATATTGGCAGAAAAATATAAAACGACCACAGTTTATCCGGAAGCAGAAAATATATACAATGCACTTCATCATACATCCTATGAGCAGACGAAAGTGGTCATTTTAGGACAAGACCCTTATCATGGACCAAAGCAGGCGCATGGGCTTAGCTTCTCCGTGCAGCCAGGATTAAAGGTACCTCCTTCACTAAAAAACATTTACAAAGAGCTGGAGTCGGATGTAGGGGCCACTGTGCCTGACCATGGAAGCTTGCTATCATGGGCTAAGCAAGGAGTGCTGCTTCTAAATACAGTGCTTACGGTGGAGGATGGCAATCCTAATTCCCATCAAGGAATAGGGTGGGAGCAATTTACCGATCAGATTATTGCCACTCTAAACGATAGGGAGAAGCCCGTGGTATTTATACTTTGGGGCAAGAATGCAGAAGCGAAAGCGAAGCATATTAATGGTGACAAGCATCATTTAATTATTTCACCGCATCCGAGCCCATTTGCAGCGCGCAAAGGTTTTTTTGGAAGCAAACCATTTTCCAGGACAAATCGTTTCTTAGAATCGATTGGAAGCGAGCCGATTGACTGGTCGATTCCAATGCTGAATGAGCTTGAAAGCAAATAAAAAAAGACTTCTCAACTGTCTGATGGTTAATAAGACAGGTAGAGAAGTCTTTTTTGGTTTAATTGATGATGATCGCTTTGCCTGTTGACGATTCACTTGATCCCGTAGATTGCGAGGATTGGGTGAGTACTGGCTTTAGCTTAGCATCAATATAAGTGGAGGCGGATACGTCTGTAATAACTTGAGGATACATTTTATCTGGATCAGGCATGACCAATTCTACATTGATGAAAGCTTGATCTCCTTCGAAAGCAATAGAGGTAATACGGAAACCATAACCGGGATGCCCTACTTGAGTGCTTACGGTTACTTTATTGATCTGCGGGTTTACCGCCTCAATCGAAAGCTTCAGGTCGAGGCTCGGTTGCTCAGGCTTAGTTGGAATCGGAGCCGTCTCCTTTACAAATGTAATGGCGTCATATAGCCAGCCTGCTGCTTCACCGCGCAAAATAGCTTTTTTAGGATAAAACTTGTTCGCATTATCCAATGTGACGATTTTGCTTATGAGAAGCTTTTGAATGCTGTCCATGTAGGTTTTGTTCACATCAGCCGCATCTTCCAACTGCATGAAAATTTCTATAAAAGCGTAATCGCCTTTCGTCATCATAGCTTTAAACAAATGATGAGCAAATTGCTCGCGGGTCATGATGTCGTTAGCTTTGACCGTTTTTGGAATTTCTAGACCATTAATGCTCGCGATGATAAAAGCTTGCGAATACCAAGCGTTATCTTTTATGTTTGTAAAATAGTCGCTTGCTTTAGGTTCTTTAATGAAGCGGATATGGTCAATATTAATATCTAACCCTTTAACGATCAAAGAAACGCCTTCGGCATAAGTGAGCTTGCCTTTAGGATTAAACTTGTCATGTTTATCTCCGCTTAGTATGCCCATCTTCTTAAGCTCGTTAATTTTATGCTCGTTTACGTCATTTTTAACGTCCTTGAAAGCCCATGCGGATTGTCCAAGAGTGAAGAGCATCATTGCAACCAGTGTCATTGTCAGTATCAATCGTCTTTTCATACGGTCACCTCTTCTTTTATTTGCTGCAGCACTTACTTGACGTCGTTAAAAGACAAATTGTTGCAATTATTATACAATCATTGTGACCGATTCTACTTTTGTGGAGACATCGTGATGAGAGTGGAGAGTCAGAAAAATCTGTAAAGAAATATGTTGACTTGACGTCTTTCACCTGATATATTATTAATTGTCGCTAATATGATCTGGTAGCTCAGCTGGGAGAGCACTATCTTGACAGGGTAGGGGTCACAGGTTCGAACCCTGTTCAGATCATACAAACAAAAAACCCGCAAACCCTTGTGATACATGGGATTGCGGGTTTTTCCTTTTTCGAATAAACTCAATTATCATCACTTGATTTTGACTGTGATACGAATTTGATACGAAAGAACTCTAAATAAAAGGCTGACGGACACGAATATCAAACTTCGGATTTCTGCTTATTCTTGTTAAGCTGAATCAGATTTCTTTGATGAGAGGTGATTCCAATGAATCAACAAAATCCAATTTATATTCTCATACAAGTTATACTCCCGCTGGCTTTGGTCTTTCTATTCATCTACATCTACACGAATAGGATGACCAAAGCGACACATTTTGTTTGTCCGTTGTGTCGCAGTCGTTTTAAATTATCAAAAGTAGGCTTTGCATCGGCACTAAAGACGGGAGTATTTAACGAGCGAATCGTAACTTGTCCTGTTTGTGGCTATAAAGGCAGGATGCCCATTATAAAGGATTAGGAGTTCATAACTTAAACTTCGGAAGCCTTGATAATCAAGGTTTTTTTTGATTTTATAATCAAAACTGCGATACGAAAAACCCTCAGATTCTCCTAAACATTCTCTCCTTGATTAACGAAAAAATCGATTTAAATCAAGTGGACGGCAGTACCGTCAACAACTCTTTTGCACGCGCAATTCGTAACCATTTCACTCCTTCACTTGCCAAGTCTATTTAGCATTTGGTAAAGCGTGTTCGGTACAGTACTTACCTTATGGTAAGTAGGTGAACGAAAAGTGCATACTTCCGCAATGCGGCGATGCGATCTATACTCTAGTTCAGAAACAAATACCGCTCAAGGAGGGCAATACATTGAAAACACTTGTTATCATTACACATCCAAACATGGAAGCATCCATCGTCAATAAACGCTGGGCGGATGAGCTTCGTAAATATCCCGACAAATATACGGTTCACGATTTGCACAGAGCCTATCCCGACGGAAAAATCGACGTGGAAAAGGAACAACAGTTGATTGAAGCGCATAGCAATTTAGTTTTGCAGTTCCCTGTTTACTGGTTCAGTTCTCCACCGCTGCTTAAACAATGGCTTGACGAGGTGCTAACTTACGGGTGGGCATACGGATCAAAGGGCGATAAATTAAGAAATCGAAAAACCGCTCTAGCTGTAACCGCAGGGGGAAGGGAAAARGACTTTACCGAAGAAGGGAAATTCCGTTACGGACTTGACCAACTCTTATCTCCCTTTGACACGACATTTTTGTATTGCGGCGCAGATTATCGTTCCTTCTATGCCTTCTATGGTGCGGAATACGAGACGGAAGGAAATCCAGATTACTTAAGAAAATTAGATATTAGCGCGCACGGTTATGTTGATTTTATTGATAGTCTTTAATTAGTAGTGAAACGAAAAGCAGCATTTCCATCCATGGAAATGCTGCTTTTCTTCTTGAGTATTTATATCGAAAGCGGAATTGTTGCCGCCTGCGCGGCTGGTATGCCATTTTTTTCTCCCCATTGGCACATGATATCCAGTACCGGAATAATCGTTTGCCCCAACTCGGTCAAGGAATACTCGACTTTGGGAGGGATTTGTGGGAATTCCTCGCGGCTGACAATGCCGTCTGTCTCCAACTCTTTTAACATCACGCTTAATGTTTTAAAGGATATAGTGCCGATTCTCCGTTGCAGCTCATTGAACCGCATGACCTTGTTTTCGGAGAGCCAGTACAGTATGGTCATTTTATATTTGCCGCCAATAACAGACAATGTGTAGCCGAAGCCAGTGTCTTTGGGTTGAATGCCAGTCGGTACACAGTTTTCAACCTGCATGGGCTGTTATCCTCCTTTTGAGATATTCGACGAAAAAGGCAGGTGCTGCCGCGTCTCTATGCTAAGAATTCGTTTTCTCTGTAATTGATAATTCACTGAAAAGTCAACCTGGGAGCAATAAACTTACTATACCATTTCGAAACGATTAGTTCAAAACACTCTGGCAGTAAAAAGGTGCTTGATATAGCAAATGAGAAACTTTCTAACCACCATTTTATGGATATAAATTTAAGCAATTATTAAAAGTATTTTATAGCAATCTATTATAAGTATCAATTACTTGAAAAAGAATTGACGTAGTATGACAAATATTTCTAAGATAACCCTTGGAATTTGTGGTAATATGCAGAAAATTGTTGAAGGGGGAAAGTTTGATGAAAAAAGTTCAAATCTTTACATTACTCGCACTCATATTGCTTGTTTTATCAGCCTGCGGGGGATCACAAACAAATAATGCAGCCAAATCTTCAAGTAACAATCAAGCAAGCACGGTGGATAGCAAGGAGACTGAGGCTACTGAAACACCCAAAGAAACGGAAACTCCGCCTACGGAGGAACCGAAAGAAGCATCCTTCAAGCCAGGTGAAAAATTCAAATTAGGCACTTGGGAAATTACCCTTGAATCATTTGAGTTTAATCAAAAAGTGAGTAGTGATATGTTTTCCTCAAGCACTGATGAAGGCAATAAATTTATTGTATTAAATTATAATGTTACCAATAATGGCAAAGCGGCAAATGATTTTACTGCAATGATAAATGGTATTCAAATGAAAGCTATTTTTAAAGGCGAGTATGAATATGATTACACTGTAACTATGATCGATGGAGACTTGAGTCAAAATAGTATTAAACCATTAGCGAGCAAAAAAGGTTTTGTTGTAATCGAAGTTCCAGACTCGGTAGCTAGTTCCAATGAAAGTCTTGTAATTAAGCTTGAAGATGATGGGGAAAAAGCTCAAATCGTTTTAAAATAGTAGATACAGTCACTCATTATTGTGGGTGTTTTTTTATCCCGAAAAAGCAAACTTTAATCGCGGCAGTTGATTGTTCCATTCTTTTAAGAGAGAGTTGCGCCGAAGCCGAACATGGCAAGGTAAAGTAGTTAATTAGAGGAAGCAGGAGGGAAAATCAAAACAGGGAAATCAAATGGTGTTGTGGCAGTTAGGATCGTGAGCCTTATGAGGTGAAGAGGAGAATGCTGCAAAATTTTGATAAGGTAGGTGCACGTTCAGAACCCTTGCATAGCAAGGGTCCTTTTTATTTTATGTCCACAATTAAACCTCCAAAACCTAATTTCATATTCTTTCATGCAATATAAGAAAACCTCTTCATGCGAAAGGGCTAATTTGAATGATTGGCTAAGCATCCGGAATATTGATTTAAGAGAAAGTCCAGTTCTTGGCTAATTTTGAGAACAGCTTGATCTGTAAAATTATTGCACGCGCCAAATATCTCGACCATTTCAGCTCGTAATTCTTCAATTCTTTGTTGATAAAAGCAGATGTTCATCATAATCCCTCCAACTTTTCATTTGTTAAATTAAGGATAAACGAAGGTTGTTAGAATTTTTTAACAATGAGATTAGGATAATGTTAGTTTTCTGAACAATCTCAAAGAAGCAGGCCTTCGTATTAGATTAACTAAACATATCAGTTTCATTTGAAACAGTTTCAAGATGGAAAACCCCCAAGTAGCGATTTATGCCTTTGGGGGTTCAGTTTAAACTTGTATATCGATGCTTTGGCCTAAATGAGGTTGTGCTTGTTTCATCATTTGAACCATATCCTGCGTTTGCTGCGTAGCTTGTTCCTTTGCTAAAGACATGACACGGATGCTCGCTGCAAGTGCTAAGCTGTTCTGATTCATTGCTATTGATGCTGCTGCTATATCCATAAAACACCTCCTTATTTCATTATCGGCAAAAACGATCAACTTCTTTACAATAAATCGTTGCTCGCTGGTGCTGCCCTGATATGCTGCTTAAACCTGTTTCATGCGACTTAATTGTGGATTTAATTTAAACAATACTAAAGGCACGATTCCCAGCATACGATGATAGAAAGCGCGCAGGAGGCGGTTGCTGTTGGCAGCAGAGTATGCCTATTTAGCCATTTGGCTATTGGGGATGTTTGGAATTATCGGCATTGTTATTGGTTCTGTAGCAAATTTCGCAATACATGATTCTTTGTCACATGACGAGCAGTTTGTTTGGAGAAGGAAACTTCCAGCTGACGCAATCAAAAGAAAATAAAATCAAAAATCCAGCGTTCGCTCCTCATGCGATAGCGCTGGATTTTTTTGTAAGGTGATGGTGCATAATTATTGCACACGCAAGGCATGATATAAATTGGCTGTACATTCTGATAAGTTGAGAGGGGCTAACAAAGATGAGTCACGAGGTTGACGGACAAGATACTAGGGAGCAAATTGTTGCCGTACAAAAGGATGGAGACGGTGATCTTACCGCATTCAAAACGAATAGCGGCCGAGTGCTTGACTATGCAACGGCACTTCAAGAGGTACAAGCAGGTCATATTGCAGGGGTAAATGCCTTTAAAGGAAAAGATGGCGAAATCTATATTCGAGGCGACGCAGATGGAGATCCAACAAACAATTTGGATCAGCTTCCAATGTTCTAAATTAAATGTTAACAACATTAATAAAAAGGCGCCGCACTTCTTAGATGTCGGCGCCTTTTTTGTATTTAGTTGATCTCATAGCTTTCATGCTGCCTAACGATTCGCATATGGCCGGTTAGACCTTCATATTGCTCTATGGTGTCTCCGTAATGCATAAGCCATATTTTACTTTGAATAGATTCAGGAAGGCTTAGAAGCTCCTCCAGGCTTGCGTGAACAACAGCTGGCGCTTCAAGCTGGCAATCATGGTAAATAGTCGTTACGCCATCATCAACTAATTGCTGAAGCAGCTCTGGATCAAATCGCATGTCGGCAGAGTAGAAGAAGCTGTTGTTAAAAATAAAGGAATAGCTTGGCTTATTAGGAATATGCTTCGTTTGCAACAGCTTAACAGTCAAACCAGGATGAATTTCAAATTCGTTATTTGGCTGAATCGGATGGACCTCGAAAAAATCCTCAAGCTTGGTTAAAGGATCCTGCGTTAAACCTCCGCGAAGTGTTTGCTCCCAAAGCGGTTCAACTAACGACTCTGCTATGTATAGGGCAGGCTTTCGATTATATTTAAACATCATTTGGAAGGCGTATTCTTCTAATCCACCTACATGGTCCCCATGAATGTGACTGATGAGAACAGCATCCAGGTCAGAGAAGGCAAGTCCTTGTTGATGTAAAGCCTTCGGTAAAGTGATTCCGCAGTCTACGAGCAATCGGAAGCCATTCACTTCAATAATAGCATTATTATTATCGTATTTTTTGGCAAAGGCACTGCCTGTACCAATCATTTTTATTTTCATGAATCACACCTCCTCAGCTTTCTATATTGTTTAATGTACCAAATTTAAAATATATCTGACAAATAAAGATGCACATTCGCCCGTGTCTACATACAATGCTAAAGCGATACGTACAGTGGAGGCGAACAAGTGATGAGYAAAGGAAAAGGCAAAGTTGTAAAGAAGAAACAGCCGGCAAGCGATCGGAAACAGTATAATTATAAACTTGTACTTTCGGATACCTGTGCAGTATGTAAAACACCGTGTACAAGAGGGATGGCATATCTTGCAAGAATGAGAAATCCTGGAACAGTAGGCAAAGGTGTTCCTTGCATTTTAACAAGAACGTATGGGTAATTATTATTTCCACTTTTATATTTCCCAGGCAAGCGCAGGTTTCAACAGCATTTGACAATAATGGTTAAGATGTAGTATGGGATTAAAAATGTTTCATAAATCGCGCAACTTTGCTCGGGCTGACGAGTATAACCTTTCATCCAGGCTATCGGATGGAGGGCTTACAACTATGAAAATCAGAAAAATCGTTATTCTGCTTCTGCTGCTATCTCTTTGGGGTGGATCGATGATGTTCGCAGACTCGGCTATACAGAAGGTTCGCGTTCTCATTAACGGAGATGATCAGGATGACGGTGGAATAATGACCGATGGCAAAACTTATTTGCCGCTTCGTCAATTAGCCACATCTATGCAAGCCATTGTGGAATGGGACAATCAAACGAAAAAAGCGACCGTTTATAAGCCTAACGTGCATATGTTTCTTTTCCAAAATAATGCGGTATTCGGAAACGTAGCAAAAGGCTATCAAGCGAAGTTTAAAGTGTTTGCCCAGATCGATAATTTGATGACGGATATTGTAGCCGTCAAGGTTTCTATTTTCGATCCGAATGGTAAAGAGAAAGTGATTCAAACGGAAAGTGTCAAAACATCAAAAGATAATTTCTGGTTCGCTACAGAAGATATCTCATATAAATTCGAATCTAGCGGGAAATATCCGATTCGTTTTTACCTAAAGCTCAAGGGCTCAGATGAGTGGACTGTTGTTTCAGAAAAACTAATTTCTTCTTTGTAGTAATCAAATGGTCTACCTAAGGCGCTCCTTTTCTTCATAGGGGCGTCTTCGTTTGACCGTTGATAGAGTGTCATGTTAATATACGATAGTCTGTAAACATTATTGAAATGGGGTAATAACATGAGCGAACATCAGCATGGCGATGATTGCGGCTGTGGTGAAGACCACGAGCATGAAGAGCATGTCTTTATCGTGACTGACGACGAGGGCCAGGAACGTGAAATGGTCATGGTTTATACGTTTGAATCCGAAAGCCAAGTTTACGCTGTATTGCTGGATCGCAACGATCCAGAAGCAGACGGCGTTATCTTCCGTATTGAAGAAGAGAACGATGAGTCCTTCCTAGTTGGCATCGAAGATGATGCGGAATGGGATCGCGTAACAGCGATTTACGAAGAAATTGCTCGTACGGAAAGCGAAGAGAACTAGTTCTCTTAAGCTTTAACGAGCTAGTACTAAAAAAACGATCTGCGAGTTTCGCTTGCGGATCGTTTTTTTTTATTAACTTATTTGCGTGGATTAAAATAAATCGTTCTTCCATTAAACATGGTCAGCTCTGCCTTCAACTGCTTAGCTATATATTTGCATAGTTCATTTGCTTTCGATTTGTCTCCGTGCGTAGCTTCCTCTGGTAACACGACTTGAACGCAAGGGACGTTTTGGCCTGCTGCGCTTGCCGTTTCGCCGGGTCCAAAGATGATATGCTTATAAAGGTGGTTAATACCCTTTAAATAAAACCAACGATCATCATCCTTCGATTCGATCGTATAAGGAAATGCGGCTTCGGCATAGTCCCAATCCAATTGCGAGCCGGTAAGGCTTGTTTGCTCCCGGTAACCTATAAGCTCGTTTTTAATTTCCTGCAGCGTCAGTTTCTCCACGGATGATCCTTGCACAAATTTGATATAAGCGCTTTGACTCATCGCATCTCACCTCTGCCAACATCATAGCATGCTCGAAATAGGTTGACAATAAGTGGCATTCCGTAAAAATAATTAGAAAAAAACCGACCTCAGGATTTCTATAAGATTCCTGTAGATCGGTTTATTAATTTATTATGAAATGGCTGTTTCTTCAACGATTACTTTAACGAACTCGATGCTGCGATCTTCCGGCCCCTTGACAGGCAATCCGACTTGGACATGATCCACGATATAATCGATATTTTTTTGGGTAATGACTTCGCCTGGCAGCAGAATCGGAATGCCTGGCGGGTATACATAAATGAATTCAGCAATAATTCGGCCAGCTGATTCTTTGAACGGAAGAACTTCTGTCTCACCGTAAAAAGCATCACGAGGCGTCAAGGACAGCTGTGGAATATCTGGAATTTTGACCACTAATTCACGTGCTTCAGCGCCTTCATGGAAATGCTCAGACAATCCACGCAGCGCAGTTAACAATTTAGACACGGAATCAGAGGTATCTCCAGGCGTAACTAGGCAAAGAATGTTATACATATCGCTCATTTCAATTTCCACATTATAGTTGTCGCGCAGCCAGTTCTCCGTTTCATATCCGGTGATGCCAAGGTGGCGAACATGAATGGAAACTTTAGTGGGATCGAAATCATAAGTAGCCTCATCGCCGAGAATTTCTTCTCCGAAGCAATATAGACCTGGAATTTCATTGATTTGTTTGCGTGCGGATTGAGCAAGCTCAATCGCGCGCTCAGCGATAGCATGTCCGTTCAAAGCAAGGTTGCGTCTAGATGTATCAAGCGAACCTAACAAAATATACGATGTCGACGTTGTTGTAAGCATGCTGATTACGGTTTGAATACGGTGCGGGTTAACTCTTCCCTTGCGAACATTAAGAACTGAGCTTTGCGTCATAGAACCGCCGAGCTTATGAACGCTTGTCGCAGCCATATCCGCGCCTGCTTGCATCGCTGACATTGGCAGCTTCTCATGGAAATGAATGAGTACGCCATGTGCTTCATCCACGAGTACAGGGATATCAAAGCTATGAACGAGATCAACGATCTCCTTAAGGTTGGCGCAAATGCCGAAATAGGTAGGGTTGATGACAAGCACAGCCTTTGCATCCGGATGGCGCTCAAGCGCTTTACGGACGGRGCGGGTCGTTATGCCATGATCAATACCTAGCGTATTGTCACGGGCTGGCGAGATGAATACTGGTCTGGCACCTGCAAAAATAATAGCGGCCATAATGGATTTGTGAACATTTCGAGGCACGATGATTTTGTCCCCCGGGGCACATACGGTCAAAATCATCGTCATTATTGCGCCGCTTGTTCCTTGTACAGAGAAATAAGTATAGTCTGCTCCGAAAGCGTCAGCAGCTAGCTTCTGCGCTTCCTCAATAACGCCGGTTGGCTGATGCAGGTCATCAAGCGGTGCTATATTGATTAAATCGATCGACAACGCGTTATCGCCGATAAATTCGCGAAATTCGGAATCGCTGCCTAATCCCTTTTTATGTCCGGGAATATGAAACTGAACGGGATCCTGCTCCGCATGCTTACGAAGCGCGGTGAAGAGCGGGGTTAAATTGTGATCCATCGCTTTCATCCCTGCCTTTCTTTAAAGTTTACAAACAAAGTTGAGTATAGCAAATACAGGGGGGAATGCAAGCTTCATTTTTGAGATAAGAGCATCATTTTCAATTTGTTCTTCAATTGTTCATACATGTGCGATAAATGGATATGGTAACATAGGTTGGTGGAGGGGTTGTATTATGAAAGATAAACGAATGCTAATTGTAATGGCTACTTTAATGACAACATTTATAGGGTTCGGCATTATCATCCCGGTTATGCCAGAAATTATTCAAGCCGCAGATCCGAGCAAAGCGGAACTCCATACAGGTTGGATGCTTGCTGTTTATTCTGCAGTTTCCTTTTTCTTATCACCATTTTGGGGAAGCTTGTCCGACCGTATCGGCAGACGGCCGATTATTTTAATAGGTATTCTTGGCTTTGCCGCAAGTTTCTTGTTATTTGGTTTATCGTCAGGAGACTTAACGCTCATGTACCTCTCAAGGGTGCTAGGGGGCTTGTTCTCGGGGGCGGTTGCTTCCGTTATTGTAGCATATGTCGCTGATATTACATCGCCTGAGGAAAGAACGAAGGGGATGGGGCTCGTTGGGATGTCCATCGGATTAGGCTTTACGATCGGACCTGGCGTTGGCGGTTTGTTAAGCGTGATCTCACTGGAAACGCCATTTTATGCAGCATCAGCGTTAGCGCTGATAACGTTCATTTTGGCTGCATCTAAGCTCAAGGAATCACTAACACCTGAGCAGCGGAGCAGCCAGTCAGAGAAGCGTGTATCACGCTGGGCTGCGTTTACAGGACCGCTGAAATATTTGTATGTGTTAGCCTTTTTTGTAACATTCACTCTCGCTGGAATGGAAGCGACCCTGCAGTTTTTTGGCATGCGGCGTTTTGATGTGACTCCATTTCAGGTCGGAATCTTATTTTTTGTTTGCGGCTTTGTGGGAGCACTCGTTCAAGGCGGAGTTGTGCGACGGAGAATTAAGACAGGCGAGGAGCCGAAATATATTGCGATCGGACTTGTCATCTCGGCACTTGGTTTTTTTATGCTTCTAGGCGCACATTCCCTTTGGTGGGCTACGTTGTCACTTGCTGTATTCGGAATCGGCAATGCCTTAATTAGGCCATGTGTCACCTCGCTCATCACTCAGAAGACGACTGTAGGCAAAGGGGTAGCATCCGGTCTAAGCTCTTCGATGGACAGTTTGGGGCGTATTGCCGGCCCGCTGCTCGGTTCATTTTTCTTCACGATAGAAATGGGACTGCCATACTTGCTCGGCGGCATACTATGTCTAGCTGCTCTGCTGCTATTGTTTCGTTTCCGTCAAATGGATACAAATGGAATTGGCGAAAAAGAAGTTAATGCTGCAAAATAAAATGAAAACAAGCCGGTTCCTCATCTTGCGATGAGCGACCGGCTTGTTTTCTTTTGGAGCTTAAGGGGCAAGCCCTTTTATAATAAAAGTAATAGTCGCCTCTTTCTCTAAATCATCATCCCAGTGAATGCCATCTGTTTTTCCGATGAACGTACGACTAAGGACATAACCGATTAAGGACGAGGCGATTAATCGAATGACAGTAAGGGGGGCCCAATTAACGATTACGCCTTGCTGCTGAAATTGCGTAATACTAATACTGAATTTTTGTACCACTTTTGAGAGGATGAGCTTCTGGAATTGATCGAGCAGTTCGGGATGAAAGGGAATCTCTTGAACAAAAATTTTCAACACCTGAACATGACGCTCAACAAATGTAATGCGATTTTCTATAATGGCGCGCAACATAAGGTCAAATGTGTCAAATCGGTTCTCGAGAACCTTATAGAAATCGCGAAGTACAAATGGAGCGATTAACTTTGCCATAACAGGCGCAACAATCGAGAAAAGCAAATCCTTTTTGGTTTTATAATGACGAAAAATCGTTCCTTCTGCCACACCGGCTCGCTGGGCGATTTCACTTGTAGAAGAGGCGGCAAAGCCCTTCTCAGCAAAGATTTCGGAGGCAGCCTGCACGATTTTCAATTGTTTTTCCGTCATTTTTTCTTCTTCATTATCTAGTTGCAATAGCTTCTGCAGCCATTGATCGACTGGTTCTGACATGCAAGACACTCCTTCGCGTTAACCCATTCCTTTGTTTATACCAGTTGTTCTATTGTCTACATACGGCGGTGCTTCTTCAGAGCCAGCACATTCAATACAGCAAACAATAAGGAAAATCCCGCCAACACATATACATTTACCTGAAAATCACTCCAGCGCTCGCCGCGTATCATTATTCCCTGCATAGCATCTGCGCCATAGTAAAGAGGCATTAGGTAACTTAGCTTTTGCAGCCAGGGGTTCATGGCATCAAGGTTAAACAACCCGGAGAAGAAGGCTTGCGGCACGATGACAATAGGAATGAATTGTATGATCTGAAATTCACTGCTTGCAAAAGAAGACAACAGTGTACCTAGTGTTAATGCTGTTAAGGATAATAATAAATTAATGACCAGCATATATAAAATGCTGCCCTCCATGTACATCCCAAGAACTTGAACGGAATACCAGGCGATCAAGCAGGCTTGAATCAGGGTGAAAATACCGAAACCGGCTAAATAACCGACTACGATTTCGCTTCGTCTAATTGGCGTAGCTAATAAGCGCTCCAAAGTACCGCTCGTTCGCTCGCGCAGGAAGGAGACACCTGCAAGTAAGAAAACAAAGAAAAACGAGAAGAAGCCTATTAAGACAGGCCCAAAGGAGTCGAATGGAGCCATGTCAGGACCGCCGTGCAAGTATGATATAGCAGGGGCAGATTTATCTAAGCCTTGTTGCATCACGCTTTGAATAAGCAATATTACCGCTCGATTGATGGAGGGATCGCTGCCCTCAAGCGTTAGTTTAGGCATGCCGCCGCTCGCTTCCAATATCGCGTCGAGCTTGCCGCCCTGTAAAGCAGCTTGAGCAGCAGCACTTTCATCATAAAGTGTGATTTCAGCATCAAGCTGCTCAAACTTTTCTGTTAAAGCTGCAGGCACATTAACCATTCCGATTGCTGGAGAGACAGCTTGCCCATCAAAAACTAATTTCATTAAAGTTAAGATGAGCAGGGGAGCAAGAAATAACAAGGCAAGCGTTCGTTTATCACGCAAAAATTGATTAATAATTCGAATGGCGAGCGCACGTATTCTCATTGTTCAGCTCCTTTGCTTTGACCAAGCGCAATGAACGCCTCTTCGAGTGTGGCGCAGCCTGCTTGCTGCTTAAGTGCTTCAGGCGTATCGATGGCTGTAAGTTTACCGCTTCGAATGAGCCCTAACCGATCACATTTCTCGGCCTCGTCCATAACATGGGTTGTTATAATAATGGTCACGCCTTGTTTGCTCAAATCGGATAGCTCATTCCAAATTGATTGGCGTAAAACAGGATCTATGCCAACGGTTGGTTCATCGAGTACGAGAAGCTCAGGCTCATGCAATAGTGCAATAGCAAGCGAAAGCCGGCGTTTCATGCCGCCAGAATAAGCAACCGTTTGCTTATGAAGATGATCGGTTAGCGCAACAAGCTTGGAGACCGTTTGAATCCGATCTTGCAGTATGGCTCCCTTTAATCCAAACATAGCCCCAAAAAACGCTAAGTTTTGCTTGCCAGTCAATTCACTATACAAAGCGTCTGATTGAGCCATATATCCAAAGGCTTGCAGCATTTTTAATTGCGGCATGGGCTCGCCAAGCATGCGGACCGTTCCGGCATTTGCCCTGTCTATTCCAGTCATGACCTTGATTAGCGTCGTTTTCCCCGAGCCCGATGGGCCTAATAAACCAAATAGTTCACCTCGCGGAATAGAAAGTGTAATGCCATCAAGAACGGTACGATCACCAAATGAGCGGTTAATGTCTTGTAGTTCTACGGCGAAGGTTGTTTCAGCTAATACTGCTGGACTGTTAGTCATCATCGATCACACTCCACTTTCTCAAATGAGTAATCACTCCACCCAATTATATACAGAGAATGCCTTAAATAAAAGTGAGTACTTACTCATTTTTATTCCAGGCTGTCCACATCCTCAGTCTCTGGTCGTAGATGAATCAAGACTAAAGCCGAGAACCAATAACCTTCTCTGGACGTTTTTGGTAATCATACTTTCCCTCTATGATTAGAAAAGACAAAAAAAGAAATCCGTAATCGGAGAAGGAGTCGGAAACAAATGAGTAAATTGACGGAATGGTCGTTCCGAAATAAGGCGGCTATTATACTGATCGTCATTATGGCTTTAGTGATGGGGGTAATCAGCTATTTGAGGCTGCCGATGGAGTTTCTGCCTGCTGCAGATAATCCACAGGTCATGGTCACGGCAATAGGGCCGGGGAATGACGCGAAGACGATGGAGCAGATGGTCACAAATCCTTTGGAAGAAGCTGTAACGCTGGTTAAAGGAAAAACGGATATGTTCTCTACATCAGGTGATGGTTATGCTCAAATCAGCTTGAATTTCAATTCGAAGACGAATATGAAGGAAGCGAAGACGGAAGTCGAGCAATTGGTCGCTCAGGTACAGCTTCCGGCAAATGTAATGAAGCCTTTTGTCTTGCAATTGAATACTTCAATGATTCCAATCTCATGGGTGACGTTGACCTTTGATGAAGGATTATCTGAGCAGCAAAAAGACGCAAAGCTGAAAGAAGTAACGGCGGAGCTTAAAAAGACCGAGGGTGCGGGCGAGGTTAGCATTAGCGGCAAGTCGTCGCCATCGGTTCATGTCGTACCCAATACGGAGAAGCTTGCACAGGCAGGAATTCCCGTACAAGCGTTAATGGGCGTGCTTCAAGGCAGGGGAGCGTCGGTTTCACTCGGGGAACGCACGCTCGATGGGTCTGATGGCAATATTAATGTGTACGATCAGGTATCTGATGTGGAAACACTGCGCAAGCTTCCTGTTGCAGCAGGCGTGAAGCTCGGGGATGTTGCAGCGGTTGAGCTCGCCAAAGACCAAGAAAGCATAAGCCGTATGAACGGCAAAGATGCGATTATGTTCACGGTCTCTAAATCTGCTGATGCGAATGCTGTGAATGTAGGCAAAGCAATCAAAGAAACGATTGATCGTTTAAATGCAGATGTGGAAGGAATCGATGCTTCCATCATTTTGAGCACATCTGATTCGGTCGTATCTTCTGTTAATAGTATGCTGCGAGAGGTTTTGCTTGGTGCATTGTTCGCAACCATCGTCATTTTATTGTTCATGCGCAACTTTAAAGCAACGCTCGTGACGATTGTTTCGATTCCGTTGTCGCTTGGCATAACGCTGTATCTGCTCCAGCTCTCTGGTGTATCACTTAATATTATTACACTTGGAGGCGTAGCCGTCGCGGTTGGAAGGCTGGTCGATGATAGTATCGTCGTTATTGAAAATATTTATAGAAGGCTGCAGAAGGAGTCCTTCTCTATTAAGCTAATTACGGATGCAACGAAGGAAGTGGCTTCGGCCATTACCTCGTCAACTCTCGTTACAGTTGCAGTATTTTTGCCAATGGGCCTTCTGCGCGGTTCATTGCAAGCATTTCTTCTGCCATTCGCGCTGACAGTCGCTTATTCATTGCTCGCTTCTCTTCTTGTAGCGCTGACAGTTGTACCCCTTTTAAGTGCAATATTGCTTCGCGGCACAAAGGAGAAGGAGCATGCTGGTTCTCCAAAATTCGCTTCCTTCATTCGTTGGAATCTTGCTCATAAATTAGTGCCGTTAATCATTGCGGTATTGCTGTTTGCAGGATCGATCGGCGCTTATATGTTCATGCCAAAAGGAGCGCTTGATTCCTCAAGTGCGGGGAATTTAAATGTAGCACTGCAATATCCGAGCGATACGCCGGCGGATCAAGTACTCGAAGCCGGGAAGAAATTCGAATCCTATCTAACTGCAAATCCAGATATTGAATGGGTCATGATGATGCTTGGCAATAGTGCAGATGCGGCTAAGTATGGCTCGGTGACTTCGCCAACGCTCATTACTTTTATGGTGGATTTGAAGGAAGGCGTTGACGCAGAGCTCTTGATGGATAATATCAAGACTCAGAAAGATAATTATAAGGACGCAACCTTGACGGTTGATGCGGCCGATCTAATTATGGGCGGCGGATCATCGCAAATTTACATCGATGTCTCTGGTGAAAACTTGGAGCAGCTCTCGACAACCGCAGACCAGTTGATCGCAGCGATTAAACCTATCGACGGTGTGCTCAAGGTCGAGAGCAATCAAGAGGAGAAAAAGTCGGTTTATTCCTTCCATGTTGATCCTACCCTTGCCAAAGGCCAAGAGGTAGCCATGCAGCTGCAAAGCATGCTTAATCCATTGCCGATAGGATCGATCCAGCAAGAAGGCAGTGAAATTCCGGTTATTATGCTGCCTGTTATAAACCCAGATTCAAAGGCAGAACTAGAGAAATTAACCGTAATGACAGAGTCTGGTCCAACACCGATGTCGAAGGTAGCGGAGCTCGTTCGTACCGAGGAGCCATCCTTGTACTACCATAAAGAAGGCAAAACGTATATCCGTGTCACAGCGAGCGCCGAACCAAAAGAACTATCGGTCGTCGGCGATGAAATATCAAAAGCAACAAAGGATCTCAAGCTTCCTGATGGCGTCAGCCTTGCAGTAGGCGGAGCGTCGGCTGACCAATCGAGCGACTTTGCAGATTTGGGCTTAACAGCGCTTATCTCAATCGGTATTGTTTATCTGATCATGGTGTTAACGTTCAAGACGCTTCGTGCTCCGCTGGCGATTATGATCTCCTTGCCGCTTGCAGCAATCGGCGCAGTAACAGGCTTGCTTGTATCAGGCGTAACGCCGGATTTCACAGCCATGTTCGGAGCGCTGATGCTAATCGGAATTGTCGTCACGAATGCTATCGTATTAATTGATCGTGTGAAGCAAAACGAGCTGACGATGCCGATTCGTGAAGCGTTGATTGAAGCGGCTACGACACGGATGCGTCCAATCGTAATGACAGCGGTGGCGACAGTGTCCGCGATGCTGCCACTCGTATTCGGTTCGCATGAATCGGGCAGCATCGTCTCCCAAAGTTTAGCGATCGTCGTTATTGGCGGGCTAGTTGCGGCTACGCTGCTCACGCTAATTATCGTTCCTTGTGTCTATGAGCTGTTATTTTTCCGTACTTCACGCAAGCAGCGGCGCAATTTGGCTTCCTCAGCACATGCGGAAGCGGCTGCATCACAGCAAGCGTAACTAAACGATAAAAGGCAGTACTTTTAGGTCAGAATGGACCTAAAGGTACTGCCTTTTTTGAATAGATATTAAATCCATTCTTATACATTTGCCATATGGTATAACGGCATAAGCGTTTTATAAGTGGAGGAAGTAAGCTCAAGCAGCGCATCGCCGTCTTTGAGAATCGGATCGCTCGCTTGCACATGACGGCCGATAAGCAGTTCAGCTTTTTGAACATCACGGAAACGAACGAGCGCATCGTTCCAGTCTTGTTTTGACATCGTATTGACAGCGGTGGACTCTTTTTTCATATGATCAAGTGAAAGTACAAAATCCTTAGGTACATTTGCAATGACCTCATCAATTTGGTTCAAGAAGGCCGTTGCGATATTGGATTTATGCGGAACTTCGTAAATGAGTGCAAACCACATAAATAGATGATCATCAAACAATCCAAGCTGAAAATGCGGATGTGCCTTGTAGCCGCGTTTGCTAGCGCAAATGGCAAGCCAAGTATCCTTTGGCGGATTCACTTTACGACGAGCATGCCTTGCAACATGCAAGTACATTTCATTGCCGGCGTGAACAGCTGCATCGACGCTGAGCTGCTCGCCGATCGCTCGGAATTTCGGCTGAATCTGATTTTGAATAGCAGCCATACGCTCCTCAAGCCCTTGAAGCGCAAAAACATCGAAATCGGCTTGTGTAAAGCCAACAAGCGGGGTAGAAGTAATCTGTGTTGTCATTAAATTAATCTCCTTCAATCAAACAATTATTGGTGCAATAATTTCAAATAAAAAATGGCGATTTGCGTTCGGTCTCGAAGCTCGAGTTTATTAAGTATTTCAGTAATATAATTTTTAATTGTTCCTTCGCTTAAGAAAAGGGTAGCGGCAATTTCCTTATTGGATTGACCGTCCGCAATCAGACGAACAATTTGCACCTCAGCTTGCGTAAGGCCGGAAATCATTACTGATTTGGCTGAGTCGGCTCGTGGCGTCTCCAGCATCCCAGCCAATTTACGGGCGATGTCGGGATGGATCAGCACGGAACCWTCATGAACAGTTTTTATGCCGCTTATAATACGGCTTGGCGGTACATTTTTGAGCAAATAGCCGTTGGCTCCGTTTCGAATGGCTTGCGCGATGTACTCGTCATCATCAAATGTCGTCAAAATAAGCACGGCAGGTGGAGGATCAAGTGCGCGCAGCAGCTTCGTACCTTCCACCCCATCGCAGAGCGGCATCCGAATATCCATTAGCACGACATCAACGGGGTGTTGGCGGACAAATTGTTCGGCCTCCAGACCGTTTGCACAAACGCCAGCGACATGCAATTCGTTATCCAATCCTAAAATAACGTTCATGCTCTCTCGTATAAAAGGATCATCATCCACTATCAGCACTTCAATCATTTGCTCAAATCTCTCCATTTCTAAAAAGAGCAGAATCGTCGTTAACCGCCAAGCAGCGGAAGTGTTGTCGTTATTGAGAACTGATCGGCCTTCTGCCAGTCCATTTGGCCCCCTATTAAGGCAATCCGCTCTCGCATCCCCTTCATGCCAAGACCAGCTTCGATAGGCTCATCGGGCAAGCTGCCATTATTGGATACGGTCAGCGCTACGTACGCAGTTAAAAAATTTAAAGTAACCGAAACCGATGTCGCATTTCCATGCCGAACAGCATTCGTGATCGCTTCTTGGGCATTTTTGAATAAAATGAGCTCGATGCTGGGGTAAAGAGGTCTGGGATGACCTGTTACACGGAAGCTTACGGATATGCCTAGAGCAGAAGCGGATTCTTCAACCAGACGGTCGAGGGCATATTGCCTAACGTCCTTTTCCGCATCTGATGCAAGTCTTCGTATCGTTCTGCGCATCAGCTCCATGCTGTCCTGCAGCTGATCACGCATTTGCTCAACCGTGCTGCGAGCTCTTGCGGTATCTGCATCGAATAAATGCAAAGCCGCTTCGGACATCATTTTGACGCGAATGAGGCGGTGCCCCAAATCATCATGAATATCTTTGGCGATGCGGTTTCGCTCTTCGATCTGGGCTTGATACTCAACCTGCAAAGCGTAATCTTGCATTCTGCGTCTTGCTGAGTCAAGCTCTGCATGGCTGGCAGCCAGTGCTCCGTATAAATCCTCTATTTGATGATGTTTGTCCTCAAACTCGTTGGAAGCATAGAGGGCGGCTGCTGTAGTTATCCATAGTACCGCTACGGCAAATATGATTTCGGGTTCTCTGCCATACATACCTGTCAATAAAGCAGCTAAGCCAGCGATGGTCCAAGCAGTGCTGACCATGCGAGTCGGCCTTTGTTGAAATGAGGCAATAAGGGTAGAGAAAAGCAATAGAAACAGAACTCCGCCGTACGAATAGGAAAACCATGAAAAAGCGATTAACTCCAGTACCAGCAATAAAATTCGGTATTTAGGATACATGGAGCCAGTTTTCGTTAGGAGCAGAGCAAGGAGTACAGAGGCGGTGTATTGAGCATATAAACCTGCTTCTACATGCACGATACTAATAATAGAAGGAATCGCTACTAACAAGGATCGAATTTGGTTCAGTTGTTTCTTCATATCCGAGCAGCTCCTGCAGCTGAATTTGATTTATTATAGCACATTGTTTAATGAGCGAACGAGACTGAAACCGCTTTTCATCCAACCTTCATGCGGATAGAAGCCATTTTACAAAGAGATGACTTTAGTCACCTTCATAAGATGACTTTTTAGACCTGTTTCGTTGCCTTTCATGACGTACAATTGGTTTATCAGAAACGAACTGAAAGGATGAATAAATATGAATCTAGTTACATTTCGCGAGGTTGTCAAAAAATACGACACAACGATAACGGTTAATCATCTTAGCTTCAATATTGATCAGGGTGAAATTTTTGGTTTGCTTGGTCCAAATGGAGCGGGAAAAAGTACAACGATTCATATGTTGGCTGGTTTGCTGAAGCCAAGCGGCGGAGATATTTTAGTTGAAGGTTTTTCAATTCGCAAGCATCCGCTTGAAGTAAAGAAACGGATTGGTTTAGTGCCGCAGGAGCTGGCTATTTATGAGACGTTGACCGCTCGCGAAAATGTTACTTTTTTTGCAAAGCTTTACGGTCTCAGAGGTTCGCTGCTTCGCGATCGTGTGGATGAGGCGCTGCAATTCGTAGGGTTGCTGGACAAAGCGAAGGATAAACCTAGCACATTCTCAGGAGGAATGAAGCGGAGACTGAACATTGCTTGCGCCATCATGCACCGCCCAAAGCTGATCATTATGGATGAGCCAACGGTTGGAATCGACCCTCAGTCACGCAACCATATCTTGGAGTCCGTTAGGGAATTAAATAAGTTAGGCTCTACCGTCATTTACACCAGCCATTACATGGAAGAGGTAGAAGCGATTTGCACAAGAATCGGCATTCTTGATAAAGGCAAGCTTATTGCATGCGGGACGAAGGATGAATTAAAACGCCAGGTTGGCCAAGAAGAGAAGCTGATTTTTGGAATTGATAAAAAATCGGCGCCGGCAATGACAGAGATGGCTGAGCATCCAGGCGTGCTTCAGCTTGCAGAACGAGATAATAGCTTGACGCTTGAAGTGACGGTGAAGGAATCTTTGTCTGTATTACAGGATTTATTGTTTATCCTTCAGAAGCATGGCATTAATATTCGCAAGCTGACGCGGGAAGAGCCGAATCTTGAATCGCTATTCCTGCAAATGACCGGACGCACATTACGTGACGAATAGGAGATGATGGTGATGCCAGCATGGTGGACAGCTGCTTATTATGAGCTTATAAAATATACACGGATGCGTTCTGTTCTTATTATTTTGATCGGTTTGCCCTTATTGTTGATTTTGCTGCTTGGCAGCGCATTTGACACAGAAATAAAGCCGGCTAAAATTGCCCTATATAATGCGGATCAGGGGGAAATGCGAGCTAGCATTGATGCTTTCTGGAGCAATGAAGCAATAAAACCATATGTGAAGGTTCTAGATGCAAACTCAGAGAAGGAGGTAAAGGACTGGATACGCGAGGGTATTGCTGATTATGGCGTATCGATTCCGAAAAATTTCTCCAGTGAGCTAAGCGCAGGGGAAACGGCGAATTGGTCAACGTTTGAAGGGCGCTATGAAGAAAAAAATATTGCTGCTTCTGCTTTTATCAATAAATATATGGCTGCTGTAAATTTGCAATCCGCAGCTTTGCAAATCCTTGGACCAGAGCTAAGTGCGGGTGCTGCTCAAAGTCAAGCGCCAGCAGGACAATCACACATTGAGACGAAAAATTTGAGCTCAGGAGATAATCAAGCCTTTGGCAAAGAATCAGCGATGCAATACTATTCTGTGGCCTACTTAATTATGTTTTTGCTCTATGGCGGCATGACGGCGACGATCGCGCTGCTCAATCAGAGGGAAGCGGGAACCTTGCAGCGTATGTACGCAATTCCAGGCTCATTTAGAGCCATTGTGTTTGGCATTATTTTAGGAGGAGTCATGCTTGCAGCGCTGCAAGCGGCAGTGATTATCGCATTTACAGCTTTTGTGTATGGCGTCGATTGGGGAAATAACTTTGGAGCTATTGCGCTGACTTGTCTGCTTACGACTGCTGCTGGGGCTGCACTTGCTATTACGATCTCATCCTTCGTACGATCCAAAAAAACGACACAAACGCTGTTCAGCATCATTGTATTCAGCATGACCTTTATTAGCGGCGGAATGATTACAGGCATTGAGAAGATGGTAGGAGGTCTCGATAAGTGGACGCTTAATCATTGGGCTAATGAAACGCTTCGTGCCATTATGAACGGTGAAGCATCAGCAACGATTTGGAATGAAATCGGTATTCTTGGAGCAATCGCTTTAGGTATAACAATAATCGCAGTCATCAGACTGCCAAAGGTGGTGAGAAAGCATGCCTAGTTTGCAAATTGCTGCACATCTCGTACGACGCACCATGGGTTCACGTCGCGGATTGATTATGAATGTTCTTGTCCCAGCGATCATTTTATCTATAATGGCAGGGTTGTTCGCTAGTACGAATAGAGATAAGGCTATTATTATCGTGAATAATGCTGACTCAGGAATATTAGGCGAATATTTGGCATCCTCACTACAGAAAGAGCCATTGTATGAGATTCATTCGGAGCCGGCGATGAATGAACAGCAATTAAAGGATCGAGTCCTAGAGGGCAAAGCGGATGCTGCCATCTATATTCCTTCGGATTTCTCAGCAAAAATGATGGAGGGAGGCCCTTCATCAGCTCAGCTTTACCGAATGAATACGCAGCTTTGGAACGCTTCGCTTGAAGCTACACTTCAGACAGAAGCTGAGAAGCTGTCTTCCTCTGCCGCTCTTGCAAGAGGGACTGACCCTGAATCTCCAGTGGATTTATCCAAGCTGAGCGCTTTGCTGGAAGCGCAAGCTTCACCTAAAGCTGTCCTTGTAAATACGGAAATGGAGCTTGGCAAAATTGTATCCGATCCAACGATGATCGGTCTTATCCTTATGTTTGTTATGCTGCTTGTCAGCCAGTCAATCGGTTTTATTATGGAAGATCGAGAGCAGCGCACCATGGCAAGGATGTACACAGCGCCGCTTCGCTCGCTTGATATTGCTTTTGGGAATTTTATGGGCAGCATGCTGGTGGGCACGATTCAGCTTGTCATTGTTCTAGGCTTAACTTATTTCGTATTTGACTATTCACCTGGTATTTCGTTTGGATGGATGCTGCTCGTATTAGAATTCTTTTTGCTTGCAATTGTCGGCCTTGCTTCAGCGGTAGCGGGTCTGGTGCGCAATAGCACGCAGCTGTCTCAAATCAACAACATTATCATCGCTCCGTCCTGCATGATCAGCGGTTGTTTCTTTCCTCTTTCCATGCTTCCTGATTTTATGCAAAAGCTTGCTAATTTCTTGCCGCAAAAATGGGCGCTTACAGCAATTGATCGTTTAGGCGGCGGGGGCAGCTTTAGTGACGTCTTGCTTCCGCTTCTTATCCTGCTTTTATTCGCTGCTGTTCTGATTGCCTTTGGTTCGGCTGTGCTCAGACCAAATCGAACGAGCTAAAATGCTAAGCAGCAAGCGCCCTGAAAATTGGCTTGACTTCATCATCGTTGTATTGTAAATTTGTCAAAAGTTAATGACATCGCAACAGCGTCGACCAAGACTATGTTAATCAGCAAACGTTTCTATCAGAGAGGAAGCCCGAAGGCTGGAAGGCTTCTATGAACGATTGATTAATCCCTATCTTGCGAGCTGCAGCGGGGAGCTTATACTTCCTTCTCCGCTGCCGGAATATTCATTCCGTTATCTATTGAGAGTTGTCCAGATTATTTGGCGGCTATTTGAGGGTGGTACCACGAACGCATTCGTCCCTTACGAATGCGTTTTTTTGTTTTTATGGCATAAATCTAATAATCGGAGGGTTATCTATTATGAGACAGAGTAAGCTTTTAATGCCTACCTTGCGCGAGGCGCCGTCAGAAGCGGAAGCAGCCAGCCATCAATTAATGCTGCGTGCAGGTCTTATTAGACAGCTTGCCGCAGGTATTTATACGTATTTGCCGCTTGGCAGGCGCGTACTCAGAAAACTCGAGCAAATCGTAAGAGAAGAAATGGATCAAGCCGGAACTCAAGAGGTATTAATGCCCGCTATGCAGCCGGCAGAGCTGTGGCAGCAATCGGGTCGATATGATGTGTATGGACCTGAGCTTATGCGGCTGCGTGACCGCCATGATCGCGAGTTTACGCTTGGACCCACGCATGAAGAAGTGATTACAGCTCTGGTGCGCAGCGAGGTAAGCTCTTATCGGCAGCTGCCAATGACATTGTATCAGATTCAAACTAAATTCCGCGACGAGAAGCGTCCACGCTATGGCTTGCTCCGCGGCAGAGAGTTTTTAATGAAAGATGCTTATTCCTTTGATGAGGACTTTGATGGGCTTCATCGCAGCTATACGAGCATGTACGAGGCTTATAATCGCATCTTCACACGCTGTGGTCTAAATTACCGTCCGGTTGAAGCTGATGCAGGTTCAATTGGCGGAGAAGGCGGAACACATGAATTTATGGCACTCGCTGATATTGGTGAAGACACGATTGCTGTGTGCAATTCATGCGACTATGCGGCGAATTTGGAAAAAGCTGAATACAAGCTGTCGCAACAAACAACGGATACACAGCAGAATAATGATGCTGCGATGGTGCGTCATCGTACACCGGAGATTAAGAAGATTGACCAACTTGTCGAGGCTTTTGGCCTTGGAGCAGATGCTTTTATGAAAACACTGATTTATGTTGCTGACGGTGCTCCGGTTGCTGTTGTTGTTCGGGGAGACCATGAGGTAAATGAAATAAAAGTGAAAAATGCGCTTGCTGTAGCTCATCTGGAGCTTGCGGATCAAGCTACGACAGAGCGGGTAACTGGCGCACCTACTGGCTTTGCCGGGCCGATCGGCTTGCAAATTCCCGTTTATGCTGACCATGCGGTTCTTGCGATGAAATCAGGAATTGCAGGAGCGAACGAGCAGGATTATCATATCGGAAACGTTATCCCAAGCATTCATTTGACGGATGTGCAGGCAGGTGATTATCGAAATGCAGCAATAGGCGACGGGTGCCCGCGATGCGAGACAGGCAGCTTGGTATTTTACCGCGGCATTGAGGTTGGCCATGTGTTCAAGCTGGGAACGAAATACAGTGAAGCGCTAAATGCTAAGTTTTTAAATGCGTCGGGCTCGGAGCAGCCGTTAATAATGGGCTGTTACGGCATCGGAGTTTCACGTTTGCTCTCTGCAGTACTTGAACAGCACTCCGATAGCAATGGCATCATTTGGCCTAAATCGATAGCACCTTACCAAGTCCATGTGGTACCTGTATCAGCGAAGGATCAGGTCCAAATGGATCTGGCCGCGCATATTGCAGCAAGATTGCTTGAGTCTGGGGTAGAGACGCTGCTCGATGATCGTGACGAGCGCCCAGGCGTCAAATTCAAAGACTCCGATCTTATCGGCATACCGCTGCGCATTGTTGTAGGGAAACATGCTGCTCATGGAATCGTAGAGATTAAGCAAAGGAACGAATTAGAAGCGCAAAAGCTAGAATTAGAAGAAGCTATCACTTTTGCTTTACGCAACTGAATTTGAAAACAAATGCATGAAATGGGTTTGAAAAATCCATGAAGGCCTATGGAATATAAGATCAAAAGGGTGCGAGACCGCTTCATATGAAGACGCTCGCGCCCTTTTTTGAGATAAGTCGGCTGTAAGCGTAAAATTAGTCAATAATCCAAGTTGCCATAACATAAGATGGAGTATAAGATAAAAGTAAGAACAAATTATCAGAACATTTCGTCAACTATTCTGAGGTAAGGGAGGGATTGCCGTGAACAAAAGCCATGAAGTCGAATATTGCAATTTGGAGCTGCGATTTGACCGGCGGCAAATCCAAAATCTCATCCGCGATCTTATTCAGGAAGGGTACTCCTTGTACTGGAGTGAGACGGAGGGACAGTTTCTTGTATCCATTCGAACTGGCCGCAAGCTCGTTAAGCTTCAGTTCCAGCGAATGAAGAACCGTTACAAAATTGTCGGGGACTACATTATTAAAGATGAGAAGCTGTCAGAATTAATTGAAAAGCTGATTAATGACACACGTGGACATGCGATTGTGAAGCGAATTAAAGATCGTCAAATCGTCATTGAGAGTATTATGTTCGGTGAGATTATACGACTCGTGGAGGTGTCCGGTATGGAACATCGGATTATTTATCAGAAGAAGCCTTTCGTTACAATAGAAGAAATGATTAGAGCATTTCAATCAAAGCGCGCTGAGGAAAGAGCGGTTGTACTGCGTTATGAGCTGGATTATGAGCTATCAATGCTGTTTGACGCGCTAGAGAGCAAGGATGAGGAAGCGGTTACTGAGTCTAAAGAGCGGCTGAATACTCTTCGCTCGGAAATGTTGCAATTGGAACTCTGATGATAGAAGCTGGCCCCCATTTGAAAACATAAAAACGATCAAAAGCTGCCTTCTAACAGCATTTGATCGTTTTTATGTTGTTCATTTACCATTAAAAAAGACTCCTTTTATTATAAAAATGACTAAGCTTTTAGGTATATATAAGGTAAACTTTTTAGTTCTCTCAATATTATTGATGCGACTATTGCGACATTTTTCCTTGCAGACAGTTTTCTTCTTGCCGCAAAAAGAGTAAAATGAAACTATTGTGACCCAAAATAGATGATGAAGGATGGAAGAACCAGATGTCAAAACAGCAAATTGGTGTAATTGGATTAGCCGTAATGGGTAAAAACCTTGCCCTTAACATTGAAAGCAGAGGCTTCACGGTATCGGTGTTCAACCGTTCCCGCGAGAAGACTGATGATCTTGTTCAAGAAGCAGTTGGAAAAAATCTTGTTCCTACTTATACAATCGAGGAATTTGTTCAATCATTGGAAGTTCCCCGCAAAATTTTGATTATGGTACAAGCAGGTGCAGGAACAGACGCAACAATTGATTCACTCGTTCCACATTTGGCTGAAGGCGATATCATCATCGATGGCGGCAACGCTTATTTCCCTGATACTGTTCGTCGCAGCAAAGATCTTGAAGCTAAAGGCTTCCGTTTTATCGGAACTGGCGTTTCTGGCGGCGAAGAGGGAGCACTAAAAGGACCTTCTATCATGCCGGGTGGACAAAAATCCGCTTACGAGCTGGTTGAACCTATTCTTACTGCTATTTCAGCTAAAGTTGGAGACGATGCTTGCTGCACATATATCGGACCAGATGGCGCCGGCCATTATGTAAAAATGGTACATAACGGAATCGAATACGGCGATATGCAGCTGATTTGCGAAGCTTATGATCTGCTTAAAAACGTACTTGATGTTAGTGCTGAAGAGCTGCACGAAATTTTCTCCGAGTGGAATAAAGGCGAGCTTGACAGCTACCTAATCGAAATTACTAGAGATATCTTCTCCAAATATGATCCTGAGACAGGCAAGCCAATGGTAGATGTTATCTTGGATTCCGCTGGTCAAAAAGGTACTGGAAAATGGACAAGCCAAAGCTCGCTAGATCTTGGCGTACCGCTTTCTATCATTACAGAATCCGTATTTACTCGTTTCTTGTCAGCTATGAAGGAAGAGCGCGTTGCGGCAAGCAAAGTACTTAACGGACCTGCAAAAACACCTTTCCAAGGTGACAGAGCAGCATTTATCGAATCTGTTCGCAAAGCATTGTTCGCAAGTAAAATTTGCTCGTACGCTCAAGGATTTGCTCAAATGCGTGCAGCTTCTGAAGAATTTAACTGGGATCTTAACTACGGCGAAATCGCTATGATTTTCCGCGGCGGCTGCATTATCCGTGCTCGCTTCCTGCAAAACATCAAAGACGCTTACGACCGTGATCCTAACCTGCGCAACCTTTTGCTTGATTCTTATTTCCAAAACATCGTTGAGTCGTACCAAGGGGCTTGGCGTGAAGTGATCTCCGCTGCAGTTTCGAACGGAGTGCCGGTTCCTGCATTCTCAAGTGCAATTGCTTACTTCGACAGCTACCGTACGGAGCGTTTGCCTGCAAACCTGCTTCAAGCGCAGCGTGACTACTTCGGTGCTCACACATTCAAACGTGTGGACAAAGAAGGAAGCTTCCACTTTAACTGGATGCAATCTTAATTAGATCAGCCATTAGTTCCTCATCTCGCGAGGATTGTCCTTATTTAAGCCATAAGCTGCTTGACGCAAACAGTCGCGCAGCCGATCRGCCTCTTGATTGGAATAATGTCTGCGATGGATGAGCGACATGGCCGCTTCGGCAAAGAAATGAAAATTTTGAAATAAGCGTGGCTGCGTAAGATCCTTTAAGGCTGGATCTTCGTCAGCCACCTTTTTTTTAATAAATTCAAGCATCCAAACCACATCCTCCCGGCAAAGGGGATGGTCAGGATCGAGAATACGATTGAAGCGTTTTTGAGTTGGACTCTGATCAGGCAACTGAAGATCACTGTTCATCGCTAATGTCACTCCTATTCTCGAATAAACATCTTTATCATCCATACGGCATATATAACTTTTTTATACCCTAGTATTACAAAAAAATGATATGATATTGTAGAAAAATTGGTTTAACATGAACGAAAAGGGTGAAACGGTTACGATGGGAAGGCAACAATTGAGTAAATTAGTGCTTATCGGGTTTATGGGAACCGGCAAATCAACCGTCAGCAAGCTGCTTTCTGAGAAGGTGGGCTGCACGCGCATCGACGGCGATGAGGAAATCGAAAGGCTGGAAAACAAGCGGGTTTCTGATATTTTCGCAACGGATGGCGAAGCAGGTTTCCGGATCATTGAAACCAAAGTGCTGGGAACGATTTTGGAGCGCGAGGATACCTGTGTGGTTGCAACAGGCGGCGGCGCAGTGCTAAGTCCCATTAATCGTGAGCTAATGCTTAAAAACGGTTTTGTCGTCGCTTTAAAGGCGAGTCCAGATCAAATCATCGCTCGGGTAAAGACGGACACAGAGCGGCCTTTGCTTCAAGGCGATGCAGAGGAGCGGGTTAATCTGCTGCTTAAACAGCGTGAGCATGCTTACGATTTTGCTCATTTTACGATCGATACGACTAATATGAGTGTGGAAGAGGTTGTTGCTGCAATACTCGAGCAATGGTCGCTTCATAAATAACTGAGATCATCATCACCTCAATCAGCCGATCAGCTGTAGATGTGTATATATTATTGTAAAGGGAGATCATACGAACTATGGACGTTTTAGTGACACCAACGCCAAGGCTTGAAGGTGAACTTCAAGCGCTTTCTTCAAAAAATTATACCACTCGCTACCTTCTGGTAGCCGCTCTAGCTGAAGGAACGAGTAYGATTTATTTCCCAGCCCACAGTGAAGACAGCGATGCAATGCGCCGCTGCATTCGGGATTTGGGAGCAACGGTAGAGGAAGACGAGGAAAAAATCGTTATTACCGGTTTTGGCCGCAATCCTAAGCCAGTTGAGCAGCTGGATGTAGGTAATGCAGGTGCGGTTTTGCGGTTTTTGATGGCGATCGCGGCACTTTGCCCAGACGTAACCTTTATTAATCGTTATCCAGATTCTCTAGGTAAACGACCTCATAGCGACCTCATTGAATCTTTGACAGCGATGGGCGTTTCTATTGAGCATAATGAAGGCAAGCTGCCTATTCGAATTAAAGGCGGCGCTCCAAAGGGCGGCAAAATTCAAGTTTCAGGCAACATAAGCTCGCAATTTTTGAGTGCGCTGCTGTTTTTGACGCCTCTTCTCGAAGAGGACAGTGAAATTGAAGTGCTGCATGATTTGAAGTCAAAAGTAGTAGTTGGCCAGACACTAGAAGTATTGGAGCAAGCGGGTATTGTTATCCATGCAGATGAGGACTATATGCGGTTCCGCATTCCAGGCGGTCAAAGCTATGAAGCAAAAACTTATTCTGTGCAAGGCGACTATCCAGGGTCTGCAGCCATTCTAGCAGCTGCGGCTGTAACGGAATCGGATGTTATCGTACACCGCTTGGAAGAGAAGAGCAAGCAAGGGGAACGCGCTGTCGTTGATGTGTTGAAAATGATGGAAGTTCCGCTTACGCATGAGAATGGCATTGTTCACGTGAAGGGCAATGGCAAGCTCAAAGCAGTCGAGTTCGATGGCGATCATGCAACGGATGCAGTACTCGCAATGGTTGCAGCGGCTGTTTTTGCTGAAGGCACCTCTAGATTTTATAATGTAGAAAATTTGCGTTACAAAGAGTGTGACCGCATTACCGATTATTTGAATGAATTAAGAAAAGCTGGAGCTAATGTCGAAGAACGCCAAGCAGAGATTATCGTGCATGGACGTCCTGAAGGTGTAGAGGGCGGTGTCGAAATCAATGCGCATTACGACCACCGAGTCATCATGGCATTATCGGTCGTTGGATTGCGTGCGAAACAGCCTATTCGAATTCGTGATGCACATCATGTAGCGAAGTCCTATCCGATATTCTTCGATCATTTGCAAGCTTTAGGCGCTAAGGTTGAATGGATTGAAGGCTAATTATTAGTTGACGTTTAGAAGCTTGTTCACAAAATAATGAATCGAGGTATGATCATGGCATTTGAGAATCCAACTCGCGAGCATATTAAGGGTATTTTGGAGAATAGCATGACGGTAGCTGTTGTAGGCTTGTCAGACAATCCAGAGCGCGTTTCCTATATGGTATCTGAAGCGATGCAAGCGAAGGGCTATACGATTATTCCTGTTAATCCTAACGCCGATTCAATCTTAGGACAAAAAAGTTATGCGTCTCTAAAAGATATTCCCGTGCCAGTAGATATCGTAAATGTTTTTCGCAGAAGCGAGCATACGCCGCCTGTAGCTGAAGAGGCGGTTGCCATCGGCGCAAAAACCTTCTGGCTGCAGCTTGGCATTGCAAACGAGGAAGCGGCTTCGATTGCTGCAGCAGGCGGTCTAGAGGTTATAATGGATCGTTGTATCAAGGTGGAGGATTCCATCTTGCTTCCGAACGGGAAACCCAAAAGATAACAGTTATAAAAAACAGGTCACTCCTACACAATAAGAAAGCTTCAAGTGCGATTGCATACTTGTTTTTCGCATGTAGAAAGCGAAACAAGCGGCATTCACTTGAAGACAATACGATTGTAATTCAAGGAGGACACGACGTGAATCAGTTTTCGCAACAACCGGGTAATTACCAAGGCCAACAGAGCTACCTTAACCAAAATGCACAATTTGAGCCATCTGGCCATG
>NZ_JBFRDK010000056.1:0-33749 GCF_052113545.1 Paenibacillus sp. TAF43_2 | reverse complement strand
GCCTAACTCAAGCTTCGATGTCGTTACACTGCCATCCGTCAACTGATCTGTACCCACGCTGCCAAGTACCAGCTTTGATGTCGTCACACTGCGATCTGATAACTGCTCCGTACCTACACTGCGCAGCTCCAGCTTCGATTTGGTCACACTACCATCTGACAACTGCGCCGAGCCTATGCTGCCTAGCTCCAGCTTCGATGTCGTTACACTTCCGTCCGACAACTGCTCCGTACCCACACTGCCTAGTTCCAGCTTCGATGTCGTCACACTGCCGTCCGACAACTGCTTCGTGCCTACGCTGCCTAGTACCAATTTCGTCGTCGTCACACTTTCATTCGCCAGCTGCTCCGAACCTACACTGCCTAGTTCCAGCTTCGATGTCGTTACGCTTCCGTCCGACAACTGCTCCGTTCCTACGCCGCCTAGCTTCAGCTTCGACGTCGTCACGCTTCCGTCTGCCAGCTGCTCCGTCCCCACACTGTCGACGGACAACAACTTACTGTCGATAGAGCCTTCCTTAAGCTTTCTGCCCAAAATACTGTTGTCAGCAATTCGGTCAAACACAAGCACATCATTAGCCAAATGAGCTAGTGTAATCGTGCCCTTGCGAACGTGATAGCCTTGAATCGAATCGGATTTCAAATGTTTGCCGGCAAGTGATTCGAGCTGTACATGCTCGCTTGAGACGGCATCTTGAGCCAGCTTTGCACTCGTCACCGACTCATCCTGCAATGCATGTTCGTTTACACTATTTATTGTTAAATGCGTTGCATTTACCGACTCTGGCTTAAGCTGCTTCGCGCCGATCGACAATTCCGCTATTTTACCCGACGTAATGGCTCCTGGTGCGATATGATCCGTACCTACAGCACCTTTGCTTATGACATCAGCACCTACGGAATCGTTTTGCAATTGCGCTGGTCCAATACTGTTTGCTGTCAGCTTTTCAATCGTAATCGAATCATCCGCCAAATGCGCGGCATGAACCGCCCCTTCTCCCAAATGGATTCCAAGCACGGATGCATTTCCCAAATGACGGCTAAGCACCGCTTCATTTGCTATCTGCTTTGATTGCACAGCGCCGTAAGCTAGTTTAGCAGATGTAATGACACCATCTTGAAGGTGCTCATTTCCGATCGATTGATCAGCCAAATGTTCAGCTCCAATTGCATGAGCTTCAATATGGGTCGAGCGAATCGATTCTGCTTGTATGTGGTGGGAAGCAATCAAATTGGCTCCGAGATGCCCTGGCATAATAGCTTGAGACGCAATCTTGACACTCGATACGCTTCCGTCTGCGAGCTTGCCAGTCGAGACGCTTAAATCAGCCAGCTTATCCGTCGTAACCGATTCAGGGGAAAGCTTTAATGAATTTACAGTATGATCTGCCAAATGATGCGAAAAAACTGCACCTGAAGCAATAGCTTGATCCGTGACAGCGCCTTTCGTTAGCTTGCTGCTCGTAACTGAACCGTCTTGCAGCTTTTTGTTATCTACAGCATCCTTTGCGAGATGGCGCCCTTCAATGATCTCCGATTTTAAATGCATGCCGTTCACTGCTTCAGAAGAAATCGCTTCACCCGTTACGGCACCCTTAGTAAAATGATACGACCTTAACACTTCAGGAGCCAGCTTCTGAAACGTTACCGATTCATCCTGAAGATGCCGGGATTCAATAGCAAAGTTTGCTATGACTTTACTATCAACAGCACCATCAGCCAGCTTACTTCGCGTTATTGAAGCATCCGCTAATTGAGTAGTACCAACAGCCTCCATACCAATATGGTCAACACGAATGGATAATGGCGCGATTTTATCTTCATTAACAATGCCGCTTTGTAGATGATCCCGTTTAATTGCATTTGGTGCAATATGCTTCATGTTTACTGCATCTGTTGTCAGATGCGCCTGCAATATTTGCCCATCAGCAATTTTGTCGGATGTAATGCTTCCAGAGCCCAAATGACGGCTGTGAACGGAGTCATTCGCGAGCTTCTGAGCATTAACGGATTGATCAGAAAGCTTGGAAATCGTTATCGAATGATCAACAATTTTAATGGTGGATACCGATTGATCCGCAAGCTTCCTAGAGTTAATGGACTGATCCGCGATGTGCTCACTTGTTATTTGCCCTGTTCCAACGTGGGAGCTTAGAACGGCCGCTGCTTGCAGATGAGATGAAGATACCGATTCGTCCGCTAATTGTTCTGCTTTTACCGCTTTTGGCTGCAGTTCCCTTGTTCCGACTGCTCCTTCTGCTAGATGTTCCGCGGCTATGTCTCCGAGGGCCAAATGCTTTCCCTGAATAATACCAACTGCGACATGCTCAGATAGCAGCAATCCAGGCTTCAAATGCTCCGCTTCAATCGCTTCTGCTGCTATCTTCTCACTCGTAACAGCTGAGTCACGAAGCTTGGAATGTGTTACTGCTCCTTCAGAAAGCTTTGAGTTGTCAACGGCTTCATTAGCCAAATTTTCCGGTCGAATCGTTCCGCTTTTAATTTTATCGCCAGTAATGGCTTGATCGGCAAGCAGGTCTGTTGTAATGAGCAATGACTTCAAATGCCTGGATTCGATTGACCCTTCTGCAATTTTGTCCATACTGATCGTACGATCCGCAAGCTTCTCTGACGAGATGCTGCCATCTTGAAGCTTATTGCCAGAAATTGAATAATCCAATATTTTGTTTCCAGTAATTGAGTGGTTTACCAAATGCTCGCCCATAATCGATTCTTTTGCAATTTTAGCGGAGTTGATTGTGCCGTCAGCTAAATGGATGGTGTGAATGGAATAATCGGCAATCGTGCTTGCCTGCACGCTGCCTGCTGCCAGCTTGCTGCTATCGATCGACCCAGGTGCAATTTTCTCTGAAGTAACCGAAAAGTCTACCAAATCATCCGTGTATATAAAAGCTGGAGGACCTTCCGGTGCCAATTTCTCATCAAGTTTCTCAAACTTTTCTTCCAAGCTTAACTGAGCAATCTGCTGGGCAAGCTCTTCGACAGCGAGCTGCTCTTGCTCTTCAATCTGGTGCAGCTGTTCCAGCGTATCCAAATGCTCTAATTGCTCCTGCTGCTCTTCTCCTTGCGATTGTTCCAATTGTTCATTTCGTTCCAGCTGCTCCCCTAGCTCCAACAGCCGTGCTTGCTCCTGCTGCTCTTCTTCTTGCGATAGTTCCAGTTGTTCCAGTTGTTCCGGCTGTTCCCCTTGCTCCAACAGTTCTACTTGCCCCACTTGTTTCTGCTGCTCTTGCTCCAGCTGTTCTGCTTGCTCCCCTAGTTCCACTTGAATAAGCTGTTCTAGCTGTTCAATCTCCTCAGAGTCCTCCACCGTGACAACTTCCGAATCCGTCTGCTCTAATGGATTCTCGAGTATAAGAGCGAGTGCGTTAATGCTCGCTTTCTCCTTCTCTTCTTCCTCTTTTTTAATCAATGTTTTAGCTGCATGTGCTTGTGCAACAGCGGCCTTCTTCCTGTTCAAATCATCTAGCCACTTTAACTCGGAAGCATTCGGATTATCAACATAAAAAAGCGGCTTTCGCCCCTTCGGGCTTTTCCCTTTTCTGTTTTTTGTCATAGTCCTCTCCTTCTTCCACCTGAAATGTCATAGGTAATATATGCAGGTACCCATGGGCTCGCTACAAGGAGTACAGACAAATGTATATATGCGGCTTTTAACAAACAAAAAACCGCGGGAGCATGCTGCTCTCCGCGGTTTCTGTTTCAACTGTTTTAACTATTTCGATCTGGACAATAAGTATAAGAAATAAGGTGCTCCAATAACAGCAACAACAATGCCTGTTGGAATTTCATTTGGCTGGAATGCCCATCTGGCAAGTGTATCCGCCACAATAACGAGCAGCGCGCCTACAAATGCTGAAGCTGGCAATAATACCTGATGCTGCGGACCGACAAGTCTTCTTGCCAAGTGAGGCGCTATGAGTCCGACAAATCCAATGCCCCCGCCGACAGCAACGCAAGAACCAGCTAGGCCTACCGCTGCAGCAAGCAGCAATGCCCGCTCCTTGTTCACTTGAGCTCCAAGTCCAACTGCCAATTGATCGCCTAAATTTAATGCATTCAATGCTTTCGCCTTATATTGCACGATTGGAAAAATAACGATTAACCATGGGAGCAGTGCAAGCACATACTTCCAGTTCGTTCCCCAAATGCTCCCCGCCATCCATACAGCAAAAAACTGATATTTCTCAGGTGTTAGACGCAAAATCAGAAGCTGCATCGCTGCGCTAATGCCCGCCGCTACAGCGATCCCAACCAATATCATCCGAGTTGGCAATAACCCTCGATGTCTTTTATACGAAAGTACAAAAATAAGCAATGCGGTAAACGATGCTCCGATTAATGCAAGAAACGGCATCAAAAATATAGAGCCCTTTTCCGTCGTCGGATAAAAAGAAATAAACAAGATAACTGCAAGCCCTGCGCCCGCGTTTATACCCARCAGCCCTGGATCAGAAAGCGGGTTGCGCGATAATCCTTGAATAATACAGCCCGATACTGCAAAACCTGCGCCAATTAATATAGAGATGACAATCCGCGGCAAGCGGAAATCAAATAGAATTAGCTCCTGCTTAGCCGTTCCCGATCCAATTAACGTTTTGAATACGTCAAGCGGCGCTAAGCGAATAAAACCGGTGTTCATACTGATGATAACGGACAAAACAATAAGTACGCTAAGCACGGTCATTACGAGGACTGCGCGTTTTCTTCTACGCAGTTCGGTTTCGGTAATAAAGTAAGTATTCATGCTTATTCTCCCTTCATTCTTGTTACAAGATAGAGGAAGAACGGAACGCCGATAACCGCGATTATAATACCGATAGCCACTTCCTGAGGCGGATTAATCAATCGCCCGCCAATATCTGCCAGAACCATAAGTAAACTTCCCAAAACCGCCGAGCATGGAATGATCCATCTATAGTCGACACCAACTAGGAATCGTGAGATATGAGGAATAATCAAGCCTACAAAACCGATAGAGCCTACCGCTGAAACGGCGGTGCCTGCCAGCAATAAGACTATAATGACGCCTGCTGCTTTTACTAGGCAAGTTCGTTGTCCAAGACCTGCAGCAACATCATCGCCTAAGCTTAACAACGTAATGGAGCGCGATAACACGATGGCGCCAAGCAGTCCACCAACTACCCATGGCCATACAATTTGAATTTGCAGCCATTTCGTTCCGGCTACCCCGCCAGCATACCAAAAAGCCAAATCCTGGCCAATTTTATAATAAATCGCTATGCCTTCTGTTATAGCAAGCAGCAATGCCCCTACAGCCGCACCAGCCAGTGTAAGCCGCACAGGTGTTAGGCCGCCTTTTGCTAATGAGCCGATTCCGTATACGAGTCCCATTGCAACTGCTGCACCCGCAAAACACACAAACATAAGACCAAGATAAGATATCGAAGGGAAAAAAGCAAAGCAAAGCGCCAACATAAAACCTGCTCCTGCGTTAATTCCGAGCAAGCTCGAGTCTGCTAATGGGTTTCTAGTCATGCCTTGCATAACAGAACCTGCGACAGCGAAAGCTGCTCCCACCAAAGCAGCGGCTAACGCACGCGGCATACGAAGCTCTTTAATAATTTGATGCTGAATGTTCTCCTCATTGAAGTGGAATACGCCATCCCACACTGTTGAGAGACTGATATTTGCAGCACCGACGGAGATAGATAATGCAAGCGATAATAAGAGTGCTGCAAACCCGCCAAATAAAATAATCGTAGCCACTAGAGGCCGTGTGCGCAGCTTTGTGCCTGCCAGCGCTTTCTTGCTTGATAGAGAAGACATTTGAAAACTACCCTTCTGTATGTATACTTTGGTTGATAAAAAATGCTTCATAAAGGAAGTCTGTTTCCAGACACAAAAAAAACCCACTCAACTGATAACGATTCTCGTTTTCAATATAGCAGATTTTTCATATGTTTTCAATGCAATAATATAGATATTTCGTGCTGCCTTAATGCCGCTTCCTATCAAGTAGAAAGTCTTCCTCTCATAGCATTAGTCGTAAAGCGGTTAGGTGAGAATCTGCTGATCGACAGTTCTCCCTGCTTTTCTTCCAATAGATCAGCAACAATATGAGCTGTGACAGGACTTAGCAAAATACCGTTGCGATAATGACCTGCGGCCATTATGACGGCTGGCATTCCCTCTACTTGCCCAAGCATTGGCATTCCATCTCGCGTTGCGGGACGCAAGCCTGCCCACCGATGCGCGGTTTCTTTGCCTTTTAGAAATGGAAAAAGCTGATTGCTGCTGCGAATTAAGCGGCCGATGCCTCGTTCTGTCACACTCGTCTCAAAGCCCGCGACATCTTCAGAAGCACCGCATACGAGCCGAGCATTTCTTTTTCCGACCCAATAGGCTTGGCTTGAGAAGATCATATGGCGAACTTCAGTTTCTTGATGCTCGTAAGAGCAGATTTGTCCCCGAATGGGATGAATCGGAACAGAGAGTCCAAACCATCGTTCATACTCACCTGACCAAGCGCCCGCGCAGACGACTAGCCGATCGGCATGAGCCTTCTTTATCATCGTTTCTGCTCGGACAGATGCTCCCCCGCTCAGTTGAACCGCAACCTCTACAATTTTACCCGCATGGGATAGGATGACGACACCTAACCTCCGGCAAGCTTCTTCAAGCGCTGCAGCAAGCTTTGGCGCGTACACATGGCTTTCCTTTGGCGTAAATACGCCAGCAATTGCCGAATGAGCAAGCATCGGCTCCAGCTTCCTAAGCTGAGCTGCATCAATAAGCTGAGCTTCGGCTCCCCATTCATTTTGCCACTGCAATCTGGATTGTATGGGCAAGACGTCTGCTTCATGCATAAAAACGTTAATGCTGCCGCTCTCTACCCACTCTGCCGACATGCCGGATTGTTCCTCGATCGCTTTAATCCACGCCGGGTAGCTGCGGTAGCTGTTTAAGCACAGCTGAAAAAATGGATCGGGCTGCTCCGTATTTTCTGAAAATGGAGCAAGCATGCCTGCCGCTGCGCCGGATGCTTGCCCTCCGATTGCGCTTGGCTCAATGAGAGTTACGTTCATGCCTCTGCGCGCCGACTCGAAGGCACAAGACAAACCAATAATGCCGCCTCCAAGTATAATTACCGATTGGGGCATTATTGTTCCCCTCCTGCGCTAGCTCCTGTTTCAAATAATGAACCTGCCCAATCACTGCTTGCAGATGCATAACGTTTTTTCGGTATGCGGCCAGCCAGCCATGCCAGCCGCCCTGCTTCAATTGCTAATCGAAATGCGCGAGCCATCATAATCGGGTCCTGTGCCTTAGCGATAGGCGTATTAGCCAAAATGCCGTCAGCGCCCAGCTCCATCGCTTCCGCAGCGTCCTTCGCCGATCCAATACCCGCATCGATGATGACTGGAACCCTCGACTGCTCCGCAATAAGCCCGAGGTTATAGGGATTGAGCAATCCGAGCCCGGATCCAATTGGCGATCCTCCAGGCATGATTGCTGAAGCTCCTGCCTCCTCTAATCTCCGGCATAGGATTGGGTCATCGGATGTATAAGGAAGAACGATAAAACCCTCGTTTGCTAGCTGCTCCGTAGCACGCAGCGTTTCTATAGGGTCAGGCAGAAGTGTTCGATGGTCTCCGCTGATTTCAACCTTAATCCAGTTGCCAAGCCCAGCTTCTCTCGCCAGACGCGCAATTCGAACAGCCTCCTCCGCTGTTCTCGCACCAGATGTATTCGGCAAATATTGCATTTGTCTATCTTCAAAGTGTTGTAGTACCGAATCGTCCTCAACACTCTCTAGATTAACCCTTCTAACCGCGAACGTAATAACCTCCGAACCCGACGCTTCAAGCGCTTGCTGCAGTACAGCAGGACTTGGAAATCGCCCCGTACCGAATAAAAAACGCGACCGCAGCGCATGTCCTCCAATAAGAAGGGTATCTTCATTATCCCAATTTGCCAATATGTTCAGCCCCCTCCAACAAAATGTACAAGTTCTATAGAGCTTCCGCCAAGTAATTCAGTTTCAGCCCACCTTGCACGTTGTACGATCATACCGTTAAGCTCAATAACGAGCTTTTTATGTTGTTGTCCCAGCTGGACGACCAGTTCCTCCACTGTTTTAGCGCTGGTCTGCTCCTCGCGGCCATTAATCTTCACTATCTTAAAGGGAGGAACATATTCAGAATGGTGTGCATCGATTTTCTTTAAGAAAGCCTGACAAACACTAGCCGGATCATTATGGCTAACAATAGCTGAAACTGCGCATATCCGTGTTGCTCCCGACGCTAGTACGACATCGACATTTTCAAGTGTGATACCGCCAATAGCCACGAACGGTATCGATATATGATGCACTGCTTCCCTGACATAACTTGTAGTAACGGCCATACGGCCCGGCTTTGTTTCGGTAGGGTACACTGGCCCAACGCCGATATAATCGGCTCCCTCCTGTTCAGCAGCTAGCGCTTGCTGCAGGTTATGCGTGGATATGCCAATTATCCGGTCAGCACCAAGCCATTCTCTTGCTTTGGCAATTGGCATATCATCCTGGCCTAAATGAACACCGTCAGCATCCGTCTCAAGAACAATATCAGGATAATCATTAATGATAAGAGGCACTTTATATTTTCGCGTTAGTATTCGAAGGGCTTTGGCCTCTTCAAGCACCTCTTCCCTCGTCCCCGTTTTGTTGCGAAGCTGAACCATTTGAGCTCCGCCAATCAGCGCCTGCTCCATCACTTCAACGACGGATCTGCCAGGGTGATTGGATTTCGCTGTAATGGCGTAGAGCTTGAAGTTCCGCCAATCTGGTCTACTCATCTTCAAACACAACCTTTCATCAAACAAATCATTTTTTTTCATTTCATAAGAACGTTTTAATGAGATTAATTGCATTCTCCGCATCCGCTGTGCCTTGCACAAGCACTCGTCCATCTGGGAAGAGAATCAGCTGCTCTCCGCTTGAGATCATCGCTTTCACTAAATACCGATTCACGGTGAGCGTGCAGCCAATCGCTCGCAAAGTTTGCTCTACCTCTTTTAAATCAAACGGCTTGCCTAACGTCACCTGCACCGTATCCCTCCCGCATAATACGGTCGAGCTTATTTGAGTGTCTTCCGCTCTATCAGTTTCAAAACAACGCTTGTCGTCAGTTGCTCCATCAGGCGTTTGACCACAGAATGGACACTCGGTACTGACTGCCGGAAGCTCCGATTCCCGCATTCGGAATGACCATAAATCAATGCTCAACCACGTTTTACGCAGCGCCGAATCATTGCCCGTGAGCCATTTTATCGCCTCAGCTGCTTGCATAGATGCAATCCATTCAACCGCTGGAGCAAGTACGCCCACCGTATCACAAGTATCTGCCTCCTGCTCCATATCATCTGCTCCGATTAAGCAGCGCAAGCAAGCTGTCTCTCCAGGAATTAATGTTGCCTGCATGCCCTGCGCCCCAGCCACCCCGCCATAAACAAATGGGATTCGCTGTCTAAAGCATTGGTCGCTGACCAGCAGCCTTGTCGCTGCATTATCCGTCCCATCAAGGACGAGATGGACTCCTTCGGCGAGAAATCCGATGTTCTGTGCATTCACATCCGCTACTTTCGCCATAATGTTTACACTGCTGTTAATTTTGCAAAGCCGATTGGCTGCGGCCACTGCTTTGGGCATCACAGCCAGCGCGTCCGCCTCGTCAAAAAGCATTTGGCGCTGCAAGTTGCTGGGCTCAACAAAGTCCCTGTCTACCAGCCTAACTTCCCCGACACCGGCTCTTACCATATGCTGCGCAAGCGAAGCGCCTAATGCGCCAACACCGACGATAAGCACCGAGGCATCGGCCAGCTTCCGCTGGCCTGCCTCTCCAATTAAAGCAAATCTCGTTTGCCTCGAATAACGATCTGCAAAAGCATCAAGAACAGAATCAACCATAAATCTTGCTCCCTGCCGCCTTGAATGCATCTGATTTTTCCTTCATCCCCGCTTCAATGGCTTCCGTTGTTTCCATATCGTTTTGCGCGGCATACTCCCTTATATCTTGGGTGATTCGCATGCTGCAAAACTTCGGCCCGCACATGGAGCAGAAATGAGCAGATTTCGCTGCATCTGCCGGAAGCGTCTCATCGTGATAAGCCATCGCACGCTCTGGATCAAGCGACAGATGGAATTGATCACGCCAACGAAACTCGAATCGCGCTTTGGACAATGCATCATCACGCAGCTTCGCTCCCCGGTGCCCCTTCGCCAAGTCAGCCGCATGCGCCGCAATTTTGTACGTAATGACGCCTTCCTTCACATCCTCCTTATTCGGGAGGCCAAGGTGCTCCTTCGGTGTTACATAACAAAGCATTGCCGTGCCGAACCATCCAATCATTGCAGCTCCAATTGCCGAAGTAATATGATCATAGCCTGGCGCGATATCGGTCGTTAGCGGTCCTAATGTATAGAAAGGCGCTTCATCGCACACCTCTAGCTGACGATCCATATTTTCTTTGATCAAATGCATAGGCACATGGCCAGGGCCTTCAATCATCACTTGTACATCATGTTTCCATGCGATCTTCGTTAACTCCCCCAATGTATCCAGCTCAGCAAACTGAGCAGCGTCATTGGCATCTGCTATAGAACCGGGTCTCAGGCCGTCACCGAGCGAGAATGATACGTCGTATGCTTTCATAATTTCACAAAYGTCTTCAAAATGCGTATATAGGAAATTTTCCTTATGATGTGCCAGGCACCAAGCTGCCATAATTGATCCCCCTCGCGAGACAATACCCGTAACGCGCTTTGCCGTGAGTGGTATGTAGCGCAGCAGCACACCTGCATGAATCGTAAAATAGTCGACGCCCTGCTCGGCTTGTTCAATAAGCGTATCGCGGAATACTTCCCAGCAAAGGTCTTCTGCTTTGCCATTTACCTTCTCCAATGCTTGATAAATGGGGACTGTTCCAACTGGAACTGGTGAATTCCGCACGATCCACTCCCGCGTCGTATGGATGTTTTTCCCCGTGGACAAATCCATAATCGTATCGGCTCCCCAGCGCGTCGCCCAAGTCATCTTCTCCACTTCCTCTTCAATCGAAGAAGCTACAGCAGAGTTGCCGATATTAGCATTGATTTTAACGTGAAACTGCCGCCCAATAATCATCGGCTCACTTTCAGGATGGTTGATATTCGTCGGAATAATGGCACGGCCGGCTGCAATCTCGCTGCGTACAAATTCTGCACTCATCCCTTCGCGAATAGCGATGTATTCCATCTCAGAAGTTATGATCCCTTTGCGGGCGTAATGAAGCTGCGTAACATTTTGCCCTGTTTTGGCACGAAGCGGTTTCCTCGTTAGCCCCGGGAATCGTTCCGCGCCTCGCTGCTCTGCTTTTTCAGCCGAAATAAATCCGTTATCCTCCGGTTTGATTTCCCTGCCCTCATAGGGCTCTACATCACTACGCTCCAAGATCCATTCGCTGCGAATACCGGGCAAACCGCGCCGAACATCTGCCTTATACGTTTCATCGGTATATGGGCCGCTTGCATCATAAACTCTTACAGGTTCATTCGGCAGCTCTTCACCATTTCTGCCAGTACTAGCTTCAAGTGCAATTTCTCTCATCGGAACACGGATGTTTCCCTTTGAGCCCTCGACGTACACCTTGCGGCTGCCCGGAAGCGGAGTAGAAAAAATAGTCATAACAAAAACCTCCTAATGGAATAATAGAATTCCTCCTGGAGGCATACGCAAGCATATGAGAAAGTATAAAACACCGCTGCTATACAAGTAGCTAGGCTGCTACAAGAGCTTCAATTGCTGGAGCGTGCATGGCGGCCACAAAGCTTATCGATTCACTGGCGCCAAACAAAAAAACCGCTCCAGCAAAGGAGCGGTCGAAGAGTGTCGTCATGCGAGTGTTATCTTGCAAGGGTTCCCCCTAAGCAGATAAAGTCATGCCGCATAAGCTGAGGCTTCAGCAGATTCCGGCAGAGCTTTCACGCGCAAAGCATAAACGCACAATCCCACTTTCCTACGCTGGCATAACCCAGATCAGGTTCAAAGGGACCAAAGCGATTCGCTTTATCTCAGCCATTACGGCGCCCCTAGTGGATTTCCTTGTTTGACTATACCGTTTAGTAAAGAAGGGTGTCAACCCTCTATTTTCCAAACCGCGGAAAAATACAGCCTGCTACAGTCCGCTTTCCTTCAGCAGCCTTACCCATCGATCAGCGGTGTGACGCCATGTGAATGTCTGCTCCACACGCTCGCGGCTGCGGCGCCCCAGCTTCTGCCTGAGCTGTTTATCGCGAAGCAGCAGATGCAGCTTTTCTCGCAGCTCTCGCTCGATATGAAGCTGATTGACCAAATAGCCCGTTTCACCATTACGGATAATTTCTTTCATTCCGCCTGCACGTGTTGCGACTACCGGAACGCCGCAGGACATCGCCTCGACATTTACGAGCCCAAATGCCTCCCTCTGTCCAGATGGAACGACCGCTACATCAGCAACGAGCATCCAGCTGGGCACTTCCGAATGCGGCACGTAGGGCACAAAACGAACATGACCCGGACATTTGCGTCCAAGCTGTTCAAGCTTGCGCGCATAAGCCGTTTTGCGATGCGAGCCATAAAATGGGCTCCCTACGATGATAACGACGAGCTCCGGGTGGCTTTTGGCAAGCTGCGGCACGATATTGAGAAGATGATGAACGCCCTTAAGCGGAATAAGCCTCCCCATAAAAAGCACCACTTTTTTACCATGCAATCCTCTCTTTTGCCTTAAACTCTCCCGTTTAGCTGATCCTTCGGAGGAATATTGTGAAGGGAACCTGGCCGTATCTACCCCAGGATAAATGACTCGCAGCTTCGAAGCGACCTCTGGCGCTTTCGACACTACAATTCGCCTTAGAAACTCGCTATTTACGATGATTCTATCTGCGGCCTGCAAGCACTTATGCAAGTTTGCAGAAGAAATATAAGAGGGTGAAATAAAGGTGGAGGAATGCAAATAAAGCCAGACTCGTTTGCCTGGATTCAATCGCTTCATCGTTAGCACAAATTGGGGACGATTCTCGACGTCGATGACGTGAGGGGAAAAACGGTGAACCGCATGTCCTACCTCTTGAATATATCGCTGCTTATTGCCCGCTGCAAACCGTTCACAAACAACACCGTTAAATTGTCCTTGACGAGGCAATCGCTTGCTCAGTCTTCCAAATATACGAGGTTCCGCGTAAGGCTTAAGCAGCGGGGCAAATTTCTCTACCACTCGCTCAACCGAGCTGCTCCCTGATGATGGAATCGGGAAGGAGCCTGGTGTTACAATTGCAACTTTAATAGGTGCCATTTATTCGTATGCCTCCTGCATGATCTGCTTTTTTTGCAGTATCATACGTATCTAGCAACGGCTTTGGCACGGCGTTTCCAAGGCTATAGCTTGAATTTCATTTGGAATAGTCCAGCTCTTCGAGCTGCCATATAGATAATCACGACAAGCGGTCCGATGAATACACCGATAACACCGACGAGCTTGAAGCCGACATATAAACTTACAAGCGCAGACAATGAGCCGATCCCTACAGAATCACCGAGAATTTTAGGCTCTACGATGCGGCGGAAAACGGTAATCACTAGAAATAGAATAATTAGCCCTACCCCTACAAAAACATTGCCCGTCAGCAGCAAATAACTTCCCCATGGCACAAGTACAGAACCTGTTCCAAGAATCGGCATAATATCAACAATGATAATAAGCAGCGCGATAGCAAGCGGATATTTGACATTAAGTATGAGCAAACCGATCAACGAAATGATGTAGGTGAGTGCACTCAAAATAAACTGCGAACGCAAGAAACCAAAAATCGACTTTTTGAGATTGTTCAGCACATCATTGACCTGAGGCTGCGATTTTTCTTCAAATAATGAAAGCACCGTTGCCTTCATCGTATTTAGACTAAAGCTCATCATGTATACCGCCACCAAGAAAACGATAAAGAAGATGAACATGCCCGGAATGCTTGAGGCGAAAGCGATAACGGTGTTCGATAGCGTACCCACCATTTTCGTTAATGTACTCGTTAGCTCCATTAGCCATTTCTCTAACGTTTCAATGGCGTCAGGAGGGAAGTTTTGATATAACGATTGTGCCTGAAACATGAGATCGTCTACCATCCCATTGGCATTTTCGAAGTATTGGGGCACTTTTTTGAAAAAGGCTATTAATTCGGCTACCACTTTCACGCCAAGCAGCGCGATTAGTCCGATGAGAATAACCGTAAACAGGCTGCTTGATATTGTAGCTGCCACCAGCCGATTCATTCGGAATTTTTTCATAAACAGCTGATTAAGCGGCTCAAGAAAAATAGCTACAACAAGCGCAAGCAAGAAAGGAGCACCTACCGTAAAAAACAGATAGAGCAACAATAACCCTAAAGCGATAAATACGATTGTCTTAATAGACACAGCTTCTCCTCCTCTCTATTCTTTTATATGCACTTTACGCCACTCTTAAACCGGCTCTTTCATACTAATCCAGCACTGCGCTGCGCTCATGGAAATTAACATCTTTATAGTACATATCCTTAACAAGGAGATTAGGTCCGCAGCATGAAGCGACCGGGCAGTGACAATTCACACTTTGCGCAAGGGAATGGTCCAGCCATTTATCAAATAAATCCTCCAATTTGGACGAACCGATGTTGCCAAAAGCGGGCAYGTCAGAAAAGTCGGTTACAAATACATCGCCTGTAAACAAATTTACGTTCAGTCGATTGCGGCCGTCAGGGTCGTTGCGTACCGTTACATTTCGCTCATTCGCTAATCTTCGCAGCAGCTCACGTTCTGATTTGCTGTCACTGCATGGATAAAAGGGAAGTGTACCGAACAGCATCCATACGGATTGGTCTCGCGCTTTCAGCAAGCGTTCAATAGCTTCCAGCATTTGCTCGCGTGAGAGAACCGGTAAATCCTTCGCAAAGGAGCTTGGATACATCGGATGCACCTCATGCCTCTGACAGCCCATATCCACGATCAGCTGATGAATCTCATCAATTTTGTTATACGTTTTGTAATTGATCATAGACTCCGCAGAAACGAGTACACCTGTCTCGCTAAGGCGACGCGTGTTTTCGATCATACGTTCATATAGCTTGGTCGCAGCTTCGAGCGATACATGGTGATTGGCTTTCGCAAATCCAATTTGGTGAAAATCTTCCGGAGACGTGTAGTTAAACGAAATGTGCATGACGTCTAGATAAGGAGCTAGCTGCTCATAACGGCTGTAAGGCAGCGTCACGTTCGAATTGATTTGGGAGCGAATGCCGCGGCTGCGGGCGTACTGAAGCAACGGCACCATGTAATCACGAACCGTTCGGTCGGAGAAGGATGGCTCCCCGCCTGTAATGCTTATCGTTTCGAGATGCTCCACTTCATCCAGTCGGTCCAACATCTGCTTAAGCGGCAGCTTGGCGGGTTCTGTCATTACAAGTGTATCTCCAACAGCGCAATGCTCACAGCGCATATTGCATAGGTTGGAAACGGTCATTTCGACGCTTGTTAAGCGATGTCTTCCATATTGCTGCAACGAACGAATGGGATCCCACGGATCATTCGTTGGCGAAAGTGTGGATAACGGTGTTCTTGATTGTTGAAATTGTATTGTGTTCATTTTTCTTCAGCACCTGACTTATTTTCTGGAATGAATCATTCTTTAGTTATTGTAATGCGCGCCTGCAAAGGAAGCAAATAAAACGGCAAAAAAAGAAGCAAAAAGGAGCCTAGGCGGCTCCCAATCTGTCTTTCGTTAAATGCCTGAGGCAAACTGCACTTCGCTCGCGTCGTCGTTCACGCTGACGATCATCATCGTGAGCTGCTTCGACAAATCGATTTCGTAAGGCGATTTCAGTTCCTCGCCCGCTTCATTATATAGGATACGAATAATAGGTCTATGCGGGTAAGAATGATTAAGATCTGCTACGATACCCGACTCTCCTGTTTGCAGCTTAACTGTTATTCCAATCGGGTAAATAGCAACCTTATCGCGGAACAGCTGCAGCATTCGCTGCTCGTATAACGTTCCCGTACCGGCATAAAGCCGCTCAATCGCGTGATGCGGAAGCATTGGAGCACTGTAGACCCGATTTGTTGTCATGGCGTCATACGAATCGACCAACCCGATCCACTTCGCATAGTCATGAATTTCATTGCCTTTGATTCCGCGTGGATAACCGCTTCCGTCAATTCGCTCATGATGCTGGAATGCACAGTGGGCAACAAGCAGCGGCAGGTTAGGCTCATCCTTGAGCAGCTCGTAACCGATTCTCGCATGCTGCTTCATCGCTTCGAACTCCTCTTTGGAGAGGGAGCCTGGTTTTCTTAACACATCAATCGCAATCTGCGTCTTGCCGATATCATGAAGGAGAGCGCCCATGCCAAGCGTCGTAAGCTCTTCCTTGGAATAGCCGTTCGACATACCGAGCAGTGTTGTATAAACGCAGACGTTTAAAGAATGCTGGAACAAATAATGATCAACGGAGCTCATGTCCATTAACATGATCATCGCATCCTTATGACCGGAGAGGTCATCGATAATCATATTCATCATATTTTTAAATGGCTGTGCGATATAGGGGTAGGTTACGCCTTTTTTGCGTTTAGGACGATCCATCATTTCGCGGAAATTCGTTCGAATTTCCTTCAGCGCGATTTGCATCGTTTCCTCTCTAATTAAAGAAGGCAGCACAATATCATCCGTCTTCGGATCTGTTATATAAACATATTGAATTCCGCATTGATCCAAGCGGGATATAAGTCTCTCTGTCAGTTCTATGTTTTCGCCAAGAAGCACTATACCCTCTTGAGAAAATATCTTTTTGGCCAGCTTCATACCCGGCCTGCATTTCGCTATTGGCAACAACCGCATTTTCTCGATCCTTCCCCATTAAAAGTCAGCTAACTATTACATCGGAAAAAATCGTTCGTAATGTTAATGTACGGGATATACGGGAAAATCGCAACCATTTTATACTATTTTTTCGACATGATTTGTCGATATTTTTCATATTCTTTGTCAAATCGAGGCATTTTCCCATCTAAGCTGACAACATTCCGTTAATTCAGACGAATTTTGCAGCTGTGCTTCAATCACGTCTCGGATGAATTCTGGCAAGTAATAATTCACTTGCACCGCGTTAGCGAGCGACTCGTAACCCGCCTTGAAACTGAACATATCGATCGTTCCCAGCTTATACAGCCGTTCATTATCCAGCGTTTCTCCATTGACCGTAACCTGAAGGAGTCTATCCATCGGCATTCTGTTCGAGTCATAGGTAACGGTCAAGCCATCTATGGCAAGCGTTCCAAGCACTTCACCGCGAAAGCCGTATCCTTTGATCGGCTTATGGATAAATTCGGGCAGCAGCGCTTGCTCCAGCGCTGTCCTTATATCCGTGCCTGCAATGAGCATGAGGCACGGATTAATCGGCGACGGACAGAGGGCGTGCAATTCGCCCGCTGTCACGTCCCCTTGCGCGAGGCCGCCGAGCAGCTGTCCTGCGTTGACGATGCCGATTTCGGCATCGGTCCAGCGGCGCAAGCCAGCGGCCAGCAGGTTGCCGAGCGGTGATTCCCGCTCGGCTCTGGCGGGCAGCGGCGCAGAAAGCCGGGCGATAACCCGGCTTAGGCGCTGCTGTCCCGCCTTTAGGTAGCTGCCGATGATGGCGGCAGCTTCGGGATGCTCTGCCATTGCGGCCGTAGGAACGCAGGTTGCGCGGAACATTGGGCGTGAGGAAACGTTGTCCATTCCGATTTCTACTCGCCCAATATACTCGCCGAATTTCCSGGCTGCACAAATCGTCGTATCACCGATAACAATCGGCTCTTCCAATAAATGATGGGTATGTGCTCCCAAAATAAGATCGATGCCCTCAAGCTTCTCCGCCATTTGCTTATCGAAGGTAATCCCAATATGGGACATCACTACCAGCACATCTACCTTATCTCTCAGCTTTGCCGCCTGTTCTTGCACCGCCGCGAATGGATCAGATACCTGCCAGCCTAGCAATGAATAAAAGTCAGAAAAGGCCGCTGTGACGCCTATGATACCGATTCGAAGTTCATTTTTATCAATAATCGTACTTGGCAGCAGCCAATCAGGCTGCTCACCCGTAGCAGCCTCGTGCATATTGGCACAAACGACAGTAAACTGAGCGCGATCGGTATACGCCTCCGAAATCGTCTGAGAAGAATAAGTAAGCCCTTCATTATTGCCAAGTGTTATTACTTCATAACCAGCTTGATTTAAAAGTTCTACATTAACGATCCCATCGCTGCCTTCGGTCTCCACTCGCATGCGATCCATATGATCTCCGCAGTCTACCGCAAGCACTCGCTCATTGCCCCAGCTTCGTCTTTCCTCTGCGATAAATGAAGCGATCTTGGCGGCATGCTCCAAACGACTATGTATATCATTGCTATGAAGAAGCACTACCCGTGTACGAAAACTGTCCGTCAAATTCATGCACGCCTCCTTAATGCCTGTACTCAGCGACACAAAACCAGTCTACTTGTTCTTACGCAAATCATTCATCGAAAATGTATGCTTAAAACCATATGCTGCTTCAACCTGCGTATTTGGCTCATCGTGTCCCATTTTGAGTTTAACGATGCTTTTCACATTTAAGCATTTGCTGCTGCCGTTGGGCACATAAAGGCGGATAGGGCCTGCCTTCTGCAAAGGCAAGCCATTAATTCGGTAAAGCACAGCCGCCTGATCAAGCTGCTCCCATGGAATAGTAGCCTCGAAAGAATCCGCCGCTTCTACGATTAAATAAGATGGCGTCTTGGACGCTGCAGCATTCTCAGAATTATTGTCCCTCATCCATGCAGCGTACCATTGATATAAGTCAAATGCTTCACCTTCAGCATCCGGCACTCTGCCTGCAATAAGGAAGCTTGCGCCCGAAAGTTTTTCCATCTCCTCTGGGGTCGTAACGGACATTCCTATCTCAAAATGTTCAATCTTGATCTCATGCATCAGCTGCTCGTCAGCCTCCAATCTGCGACATCCGCCGTTCGGTAGGAATATGAGTTTGTGCGCTGTCAGCCAGCTTAGCCGCCATTTCATGATTTTCCGGCTTAATGTCCATCGATTTCAGCAGCAACTGCTGCATTTCCTCTGGATGCCCGAATGCTTCTCTTACATTCAGCTCATCTACCCAATATAGGCAAGGCTTAATGGACCCATCCGCAGTCAAGCGCAGCCTATTGCAATTGCTGCAGAAGTGATCGCTGATAGGATGAATAAGCCCGAAGGAGCCGCGGCCGCCCTTCATTTGCCAATCCTCTGAAGGACCGTTTCCATGCACGTTTGGTCCGCGGCTAATCGTATAGCCCTCTTGCTCTGCTACTTCCAGTACACGCGAAAGCGGCAAATAATGCTTTTTCCAATTTTCATCCGCATGGCCGATTGGCATATATTCAATAAATCTAACATGCATCGGCTGCTCGTAAGCGAGTTTTAAAAATGCAGCAATTTCATCCTCATTTACTTCTTTAAGAAGCACGCAATTCAGCTTAATTGGATCGAAGCCTACTGCTGCTGCCGCTTCGATTCCTTCCATCACACGTTTTAATTCCCCGCTTCTTGCAATAAAACGAAATCTTGCGGAGTCCAGCGTATCTAAACTAATATTGACACGATTCAAGCCTGCTGCTCGTAGCGCTTCCGCTTGTTTGGCTAGAAAAACACCATTCGTCGTTAATGCTATATCTTTAATGCCAGCTATGGCAGATAATCTTTTAATTAAACCATCGAGACCCGGCCTTATAAGCGGCTCGCCTCCGGTAATGCGCAGCTTCGTAATGCCAAGCGCCGCACCCGCTTCAACTACCTCGACAATTTGATCATAGGAAAGTAAATTTTCTGATTCTGTGAATTCCATTCCTTCCTCTGGCATGCAATACAAGCATCGCAAATTACAACGATCCGTTACTGAAATACGTAAGTAATCGTGTACCCGTCCAAAACGATCCGTCAATGTCGGCATGACCTTCACTCCCTTTCTGTACAAGTATAAGCATAACATTTTTTCTTGAATTATGATATTCTATAAACAGCTTCAAGCCTATACGATGAGAGGTTTTATACCATGAAATATGACTGGATTATTAAATTATTTGCAGGGCTTCCCGAACGAATTGGGGCCCCTTCCATACAGCTGCAATCTGATTTGGAGAAAATGAGCGTAGCCGATCTAAAGGCCGCCATTTCTGACGAATACCCAGATCATCAAGCATTAATACAGATAGCTTTTATCGCATGCAACCACGTTTACGCCGCCGAGGATACGATCATACACGCCTCTGACGAGCTAGCCCTGCTTCCGCCAGTATCCGGAGGAGAAGAGAAACAAGAGCTTGCCAAGGAGCCTATAGAGCGCTATATCGTAACAAACGATGTCATTAGCTCCGATGCTGTGCTTGCAAAGGTTATTGTACCGGAAAATGGTGCCTCAATTGCATTTGTTGGAACAACGCGTGAATGGACACATGGGCAGCGTACGGTACGGCTTGAATATGAAGCGTATGCACCAATGGCCGTTGCAACGATGCAACAAATCGGCAATGAAATTGCCGAGCGATGGCATGGCGCCTTATGTGCCATCAGCCATAGAATTGGCGTTGTTGGCCTCGCTGAGACAAGCGTCGTTATCGCGGTGTCATCCCCCCACCGTGACAGCTGTTACGAGGCGAGCCGCTATGCCATTGAACGTCTTAAACAAATCGTCCCTATATGGAAGAAAGAAATTTGGGAAGACGGATCAGAATGGAAAGGGCATCAGCTTGGCCCGTGGAATCCTACTGAACAATTAAAGGACTTTTAGAATTACAACTAGGCGTGTCGAACATGGCTTCACGATGCTTTTAAGGAGATTAGCAAAAATGAACAAACCAATCACACAAAATAACGCTGCGCCTGAAATATCGGGCGTGGGATCAGCTCGTTATGCGAGACAAGTCCGCTTCTCACCAGTTGGAGAGAAAGGACAACAGCTGCTTACCGGCAGTCGCGCAGCGGTCGTTGGCATGGGTGCGCTTGGTTCTGTCATCGCCCAGCATTTGGTCAGATCCGGCGTTGGATATGTGCGTATTATAGACCGGGACATTATTGAATGGAGTAATTTACAGCGGCAAATGCTGTATACCGAAGAAGATGTATTATCGCTGCTTCCCAAAGCAGAGGCCGCTGCTGCGCATTTGCGAGCCATGAACAGCTCTGTCTTCATTGATCCGATAGTTGCTGATTTGACGGCAATGAATGCGGAGGAATTACTCGCTGATGTTGATCTTATTGTTGATGGCAGTGACAACTTCTCTGTTCGATATTTAATTAATGATTATAGCGTGAAGTACAGCATTCCTTGGATTTATGGCGGAGCCGTCGGCGCATCGGGCATGACGATGACGATTATACCAGGCGAATCCCCCTGCTACCGATGCTTGTTCAATGAACCGCCTCCGCCTGGAACGACCGATACTTGTGAAACGGCAGGTGTCATCTCTCCAGTCGTTGACATCATCGGCTCTCTTCAAGCAACGGAAGCCATTAAGCTGCTCTCAGGCAACAAGAACGCACTTCACGGCACCTTATTTCAAGTTGACCTTTGGAATCACGCTTGGCTTCCTATTTCTGTGGCCAAATCAAAGCGAAGCCATTGCGACTGCTGCGGAAATAGGCAGTTCGCATTTTTGGAAGATCAAATGTCGGGATCTGCTGCTGCTTTATGCGGTCGCCATTCTGTGCAAATTACACCGAGTCAAGATGCTCTACTGAACTTGGAAGAGTTAGCTGAACGCTTAAAGCCGGTTGGCACAATAACACGCAATCGTTTTTTACTTCGAATTGAACTTGAGGCTGATTTGACCTTAGTCCTGTTCCAGGATGGCCGAGCCATCGTCCAAGGCACAGATCAATTATCAAAAGCAAGGTCGCTTTATGCTGAATTATTAGGTAATTAGTCGCTATTATAATACCCTCATATTGCCAATCCGATCAATCATTGCTACTATTGTAGGTATATCTTTTCTACTACTACCAATGAGGTGTCTCGATGAGAGTTCATGTTACAGAATTAATTAATGGAGACCGTTTAAGCAATGACACTTTCAACAATTACGGACTTCATGTACTCTCCAAAGGAACAGTACTCAATAACCAGGATAYATCAAGATTATTTCAACATCAAATGGACTATATTGATATAGATGAAAGAGCAAGCGAAGAAACGGAAGGTCGTACACTTGAATCTACTATAAATCCCAAGTGGCTTCCTACCGTTCAGCCCCTTTACGAAAACGCTGTCAAAAGCTTTGAGGGATTATTCACGAAAGCGAATCAGCAAGGAAAAGTGGATGTCGAGGAAGTAACGTCCATCTTCCAGCCTCTACTGAGCAACCTCCAAATGGAACGCGATGTTGTATCTATGCTGCTATTGCTCAATTCTAAAGACGATTATACGTATCAGCATTCCGTGCAGGTCGGTATGTTGTCCTATTATCTCGCTACTTGGGTCGGGTACTCCAATGAAGAAGCTGTTCGTATCGGCAATGCCGGCTTCCTTCATGATATCGGAAAATGCCGAATTGAAGAGAGCATTTTAAATAAGCCTGGGAAGCTGACTGATGAAGAGTACGAAGAAGTGAAGAGACACACCGTGTACGGACATGAAATTATTTTAGACTCTCTGGATGAACCATTTGTAGCCATTGGAGCACTTCAACATCATGAGCGAAATGATGGCACTGGCTATCCTCAAGGTCTGAAGGGTGATGAGATTCATCCCGTATCCAAAATCATTGCCGTAGTCGATATTTACAGTGCGATGATTTCCCAGCGCGTGTATCAACAGAAGCGTGATTTGCTTTTTGTACTAAAGGAACTTTATCAGCTGAGCTTCAAAGAGCTTGATCCCTATACAACCCACACCTTTATTAAACATATGATGCCTAATTTCATAGGCAAAAGAATCGAGCTTGTAGGTGGAGAAAGTGGAATTATTGTCATGACTCACCCTACCGAGTTTTTCCGCCCGCTTATTCAAATTGGTGAAGAATTCATCGATATGGCCATTGAGCGTGAGTATGAAATCCAGCAGGTTTATATTTAAATGTTTAAAAAAACAACCCGAATTGCAGATCATACCTGCGATTGCGGGTTGTTTTTATGCTGCCGCTTATTCTTATCAACCACGTACGCAACTTATACAATGATTTTATCGTTGTTATTGTAAATGATACCCAATATGCAAATTAAGACTAGAGGTGATGGAGTGAGAAGCATTTTAGCAATAATCATTATTGCTTTAATGATGACCGGATGCAAATCCGAAGCAATTAGCAATACACCAACTGTTCAACCAAGCGAGCTAACAATCATTGAACCGAACGATCAGCCGAATCGAGTCAGTGAAAAAGTTGTCATTTATAACCTCAAAAGTGCTGATGGCAGCAAGGAAGCTATTGAAACGATCTATCAGACTATAACCGAAGCGGATCTAGTAGAAATATTTAAAAAAGCTTTTGAAGAAGCTGAACCATTAAAAGGTATAGTGAAAATGGCAGCTCCAACTTATAAAGTAATAATCGGCAGCTGTGAATATTATCTTTTGATCGGTGAAGATAAGACAGATTCAATCGTTGATTTAGATGACTCGCATACGATGTTCAGGCTATCGCCTTCTGACACGATTAAGATTCGGGAAATACTTTCTTGGTCAGAGCCAGAGAAAGTGGTCGAAGGACTTGTAATGGACAAAAAAGTCATGGCCCGAGATGCGTCGAATCGAATTTTAGTGGCTGCGAACTGGTCAGAAGACGAGAGAAAAAGCTATTCAATGGATGATTGGTTTTCAAAAGCAGAACAGAACCGCGAGCTAGTGTGGTACACCATCGATAAAGAAGTCTACGGCAAGCTGCATATTGGTCAGCCAGTGGCTATAAGAGCAGCAGCAATGCAGCTTGATTCATCGCCACCCATTCGGTTCTCCATTACGGCACAAATCATTGATCCAATAATAACCAAATCATCCCTTTATTTAAATCTAWTCGAAGAAGAATTATACAATCAGCAGCTGCTTTTAACTCCGATCAGTCCGGATAAGGAATGGATTTTGGATGGTATTAAGCCTAGCAGATATACGGTTAGTCCTATAAACAATGAAGCTGACTCTACTCGCCTAGAGCAGGTTTCAATCTATATTTTTAATTCGGAGCAGCAGCTTGAAGACGGTCTAAAGGATTTTCAAAAACAAACCGAATTGATTAATATGCTTTATCCTCGTATTTATAAGTTAAACAATGCGATGATCTTTTATTGGGCTCATGGCAACATGGAAGAATCCGCTAAGCTTGGCAACTATTTCGAGAAAGCAGTAAAGCTTCTAATGGAAAAATAGACGATGAGAATACACATAGAAAAGGGGCTGCCCTAAAGTAGAAAATTCTACTTTGGGACAGCCCCTCTTCCTATTGGCTCTATCGTTAACCGATTGAACCTTCCATCTCGAACTTGATCAAACGGTTCATCTCTACCGCATATTCCATCGGCAGTTCTTTCGTGAACGGCTCGATGAAGCCCATTACGATCATTTGCGTTGCTTCCGCTTCGCTCAGACCACGGCTCATGAGGTAGAACAATTGATCCTCAGAAACCTTCGACACTGTTGCTTCATGCTCAAGTGTGATGTTATCGTTCAAAATCTCGTTATAAGGAATCGTATCTGACGTTGATTCGTTATCGAGAATAAGCGTATCACATTTGATATTAGCTTTCGCGCCGTCGGAGTTGCGTCCGAAGGATGCAAGACCACGGTATGTTACTTTACCGCCGTGCTTACTGATCGATTTAGAAATAATTGTAGAGCTCGTATCTGGTGCAAGGTGAGTCATTTTTGCTCCTGCATCCTGATGCTGGCCTTTGCCGGCAACGGCAATGGACAATACCATACCTTTTGCGCCGCGACCGCGAAGGACAACAGCTGGGTACTTCATCGTCAGCTTGGAGCCGATGTTTCCATCTACCCATTCCATCGTTGCATTCTCATCAGCTACCGCACGTTTAGTTACCAGGTTGTAGATATTCGGTGCCCAGTTTTGGATCGTTGTGTAACGAACGCGTGCATTTTTCTTAACCAAGATTTCAACTACCGCACTGTGTAAAGAATTTGTGCTGTAAACTGGAGCTGTACAGCCTTCTACATAGTGAACGGAGCTGTCTTCATCGGCAATAATAAGCGTACGCTCAAATTGACCCATGTTCTCGGAGTTAATACGGAAGTATGCCTGCAAAGGCACTTCGCATTTTACGCCTTTTGGTACGTAGATAAAGCTTCCGCCTGACCATACCGCACTGTTCAAAGCAGCAAATTTATTGTCATTCGGAGGAATAATCGTTCCGAAATATTCTTTCATAAGCTCAGGATACTCACGAAGCGCAGTATCTGTATCTGTGAAGATAACGCCTTGCTTCTCAAGATCCTCTTGCATGCTGTGATAAACGACCTCGGACTCATATTGAGCCGATACGCCGGCTAGAAACTTTTGCTCAGCTTCTGGAATACCCAGCTTGTCGAATGTTTCTTTAATTTCGGAAGGAACTTCCTCCCATGTTTTCCCTTGCTTGTCTGAAGCACGAACATAATATTGGATGTCGTCAAAATCAAGCTCATCCATGTTGCCGCCCCATTTAGGCATCGGCATTTTGAAAAATTGCTCAAGTGATTTCAAGCGGAAGTCCAGCATCCACTCCGGCTCACCTTTAATATCCGAAATCGTACGCACGATTTCTTCCGTCAAACCTTTGCCTGATTCGAATACGGCTTTGTGCTCGTCACGGAAACCATACTTATAATCTTCCATTTCCGGCATTGATTTAGCCATGGTCATTCACGCTCCTCATAAATCTAGTTTAATGTGATTCTTGCTGCTCGATCCCTTTGCGCAAGGCGTTCCACGCAAGTGTTGCACACTTAATTCTTGCAGGAAATTTGTTTACACCAGAAAGTGCATCCAACTCCTCATATTCATCAAATTCAACCGGTTCGCCTTTCATTAGAGCTGAGAATTTCTCAGCCATGGCGAGCGCCTCATCAAATGTTTTTCCTTTTATCGCCTCTGTCATCATCGATGCAGAGCTCATGCTGATCGAACAGCCTTCACCACTGAACTTCGCATTGGCAACTTTGCCGTCTACGACCTGCAGCTGCAGCGATATACGATCGCCACAAGTAGGGTTATTCAGGTTGATGGTAACTGATTCTTCATCCAAGGTTCCGCGATTTCTAGGATTTTTATAATGATCCATAATGACTCTGCGATATAAATCATCCAATTGCATGACCGAAGAACTCCTTTGTTTGTAGTAAGGCATCGGCTAAGCGGTCAATTTCATCTTCAGTATTATATAAATAAAAGCTTGCTCTTGCCGTTGCCGATACATTCAACCAACGCATTAGCGGCTGGCAGCAGTGATGGCCTGCACGAATCGCAATGCCTTTGGAATCAAGCACGGTCGCAACATCATGCGGATGTACATCATCCAAGTTGAATGTGATGAGTCCTACACGATTTTGCTTCGGACCGTACAATGTGATGCCTTCCAGCGAAGATAGCTTCTCGTAAGCATATGTGGCTAAACGTCTCTCATGCTGATCAATTTCATCTAGTCCAATTTCTTGTAGGAAGTCAATTGCAGCACCGAGTCCAACCGCACCCGCAATAATGGGAGTGCCGCCTTCAAAGCGGTACGGAATCTCTTTCCACGTAGACTCATAAAGATCAACAAAATCAATCATCTCGCCGCCATACTCAATCGGCTCCATCTTGTTAAGCAGTGCCTTCTTGCCATATAATGCGCCGATGCCCGTAGGACCACACATTTTATGACCAGAAAAAGCATAAAAATCAACATCCAAATCTTGGAGATCGATCTTCATATGCGGTGTGCTCTGTGCACCATCCACGACCATAATGGCACCATTACGATGTGCAATTTGGGTAATTTCTTTAATCGGATTTATGAGACCGAGCACATTCGAGACGTAAGTGATGGAAACCACCTTCGTCTGTGGAGTAATCGTCTTCTCAATATCCTCAAGAGAAATGGTACCATCGGGCTGCATCGGGATATATTTCAACGTTGCGCCAGTGGCCTTAGCAGCCTGCTGCCACGGAATTAAATTACTGTGATGCTCCATCGGTGTGATGACAATTTCATCACCTTCACCGCATACACTGCGTGCATAGCTTGAAGCAACCAAGTTTAGTGCTGTTGTAGTACCGCGTGTGAAAATAATTTGCTCCGGTGCTCCCGCATTCAGAAACTTCGCTACCTTCTCGCGCGCTCCCTCATAGGCATCAGTCGCCCTGGAACCAAGTGTATGCACACCGCGATGAACGTTCGCGTTATCCAGCTCATAGTACCGATTAACCGCATCAATGACGGAGCGCGGCTTCTGCGAAGATGCCGCGCTGTCCAGATAAACGAGCGGGTGCCCGTTTATTTCTTGATGCAATATCGGGAACTGCTCCCGAATCGCATTTATATTCATCCCTCTAGCTTCCTTTCGAGCAAACGCTGAAGCTGACCGCGTACCGCCTCGACTGGAATTTCCGATACGACTGGAGCCAAGAAGCCGTAAATAATTAGACGTTCAGCGTCTTGCTTAGATATACCGCGAGACATTAGGTAATATACCTGCTCAGGGTTTACTTGCCCCACGCTTGCTGCGTGGCCTGCTGTTACATCATCTTCATCTATAAGCAAAATCGGATTGGCATCGCCGCGCGCTTTAGGGCTCAGCATGAGCACCTTCTCGGTTTGTACACCGTTCGCTTTCGTCGCACCCTTCTCGATTTTTGTAATTCCGTTAATGATCGCTGAAGCGGAATCCTTCATTACTGCACGTGTTACCATGTTGCTGTCGGAGCTTTTGCCGAAGTGAACGGCTTGCGTCGTCAAGCTGTTTTGTTGAGCATTTTTGCCTACGCTGATTACTTTTGCATCAGAAGTAGAGCCTGTGCCCTTCAACATGGATTTCGTGTCTGACAACGTATTTCCGTCATTCAAATCACCGATAATCCATTCCATTTGGCCGTCATTTTCAATAACCGAACGACGGATTGACATATCCACGCCCGTCTCAGCCATATGGTGGATGGAGCTGAAACGAACATGAGCGCCTGGCTTCACGAACACTTCAACAACAGATGGATGTACGAAAGGAGCACTGTTTGCTCCCGGTTCGGATACAACACAATCCACATATGTCACTCGGCTATTATTGTCTGCTACGATCAAGATATGCGGAGCAAATGTCGCTTCAGCATTATCATTGTAGAAAATCGCTTGTAGCGGCAGCTCGACTTCGACATCTTTAGGAACGTAAACGAATACGCCGCCGTTCCAAAGTGCTGCATGAAGTGCTGTAAGCTTATCTTCGTCCTTCGCTACTGCTTGGAACAAATATTTTTGAACGAGGTCGCCATGCTCTTTGCATGCCGTCTCCAAATCTGTGAAAATAACGCCTTTGCTAGCCAATTCTTTTGAAAACTGATTCCATACGATGCCGGAATTACGTTGAACAAGCAAATTTTCAGTTCCTTCTGTGATCAATTCACGAACAGCTTGTGGAAGTTCGCTAATTGCTCCAACCGTTGTCGGTTGCTCGTAGTTTCCTAGTGCTGTCAAATTCCACCGTTCAATACGAACCTTCTCCGGCTTAGGCCATCCGAGTGTTCCGGCAAGGTCTGCCGCTTCTCCGCGCAGTTCAACAAGCCAGTTCGGCTCGCCTTTACTACGTGCCAGCGCTTCAGCAGCTTGACGGTTGGCCTGCGTTGATAGTTGTGTACTCATCCGTTTTGCCCCCTTCTCTGCTTAAGCCTGACCGACCGTTTCATCTTCGATTCCAAGCTCTTCTTTTACCCAATCATAACCTTCGTTTTCCAAACGCTCAGCCAGCTCAGGACCACCCGATTTAACGATGCGGCCTTGCATCATAACATGTACATAGTCTGGAGTAATATAGTTAAGCAAACGCTGATAGTGAGTGATGATAAGGAAACCGCGATCTTCCGAACGCATAGCATTTACGCCTTGTGATACGATACGAAGTGCATCTATGTCAAGACCTGAATCGATCTCATCAAGAACAACGATTTTTGGATCAAGAAGCATCATTTGCAAAATTTCGTTACGTTTTTTCTCGCCGCCTGAGAAACCTTCGTTAAGGTAACGGTGAGCGAATTCAGCATTCATTTCAAGCTCTTTCATTTTGCTTTCCATTTTGCGAATGAATTTAATCAACGAGATTTCATTGCCTTCGCCAAGACGTGCATTTAGCGCACTGCGTAGAAAGTCAGAATTCGTTACGCCTGGAATTTCACTCGGATATTGCATTGCAAGAAACAAACCAGCAAGCGCGCGCTCGTCAACACCCATTTCAAGAATGTCAGCGCCATCTAGTACTGCCGTTCCTTCTGTTACTTCATATTTAGGATGTCCCATCAAAGCGGATGCCAGTGTAGATTTACCGGTACCGTTCGGGCCCATGATCGCGTGAATTTCTCCACCTTTAATTTCTAGGTTAATACCTTTCAAAATCTCTTTTCCGTCGATAGCCGCTTTCAGACCATCAATGACAAAATGAGTAGACATAATATGCTGATCCCTCCAAGGTTGGTTTAATTCGCTCAGTCACTTCTATAAATAATAGACTTTCTATTATAGAGTGATTCTCAATGATTCTCAATAATCATTTTAATATAGTTTTTGTTATAAATCAATGTGAGATGTCTTTGATTCATTGATAATGTCTTTTTATTGTAGATATAAAACGAAAAGCTAAAGGTTGATTTCGGCTTATATTTCTCCTATTTCACCTTTAATCGGCAACTAGATGGGTTTTCCTCGTATGATCCTTTGATCAAAATAAATCTTTTATGCCAATGCATTTTTAATTTTTTGAACTTCTGACAGAAATGTTTCTTCATCCAGTACAGGCAACATTTTTGGAGATGGTATTTCATCTTCCATTCTTACCCAAGATTTGCATCCATTATAAGCAGGCCTCATCGAAATTTCCAAAGGCGTCTCCAATCGGTAAACTCGAAGCAATAAAACATGCAGCGGCTTGGTTTTTTTCCATCGCAATCTTTCCTCTGCAAACGTATCTGTCCATATATGCAAATCGCGTAAACGATCGAGTTTTTCTTGATCCGTTACTTCAATATCTTCAACGACCTCGGCGTAAGCTTCTAGCTTAATCGTTTCCATGTCTATCGACCAATTCGCTAACGTTTCATCCAAACCGTCAACATATTGCTCCTTTAAAAGATGCTTCTTCTGGTGCTCGTACGCAGGCATTAAATAAAAGCTAGGGCTAATAAGCTGGAAATCCCGCGTTTCTTCAATGATTCCGCCTTTACGCATAACGATAATTTGCTGCCCCTCTGCGAGCGCTTTTACACTGACAGCCCACTCTTTCAAAGCGATCGACTGTTGTTCTTTTTGTGCAGTCACTATACTTCCTCCATCCAACTTGTCTATAATTGATAACATTATATCAAATGAGGGTATTCCAAGGCGAAATAATATACATTATACTATGTTGAGATGAATACTGGGCATTGCTGCCCAACTACTATAAACCGGAGGTGGACAGCCGTGTCTGCATATCATCCATTATCAGAACAAGAAGCCATTCAAATAGCTCTTTCGCTTGACGGTTATTTCCCAGAGGGAGCAAGTTTAACCAGCCGAGAAATTGGAGACGGTAATTTAAACTTGGTTTTCCACATCGTTGATTCTAGCAGCGGCAAGAGCCTTATTATGAAACAGGCGCTTCCTTATGCTAAAGTTGTTGGTGAGTCTTGGCCGCTTACACTCGATCGTGCACGTATTGAAAGTGATAAGCTTATTTTGGAAGGCGRGCTTGCTCCTGGACTCGTTCCAAACGTTTATAAATATGACCCAGAGCTCTATCTAACCATTATGGAGGATCTCAGCGATCATATTATCATGCGTCAAGGGTTGATTGGCGGAACACGTTATCCTAAATTCGCGGACGATATTTCAACATTTATGGCGCGGACTTTATTTTTCACCTCTGATCTTGGCATGAACCAGCAGGAAAAGAAGCAGCGCGTAAAAGCTTTTATTAATCCTGAGTTATGCAAAATAACAGAGGATCTTATATTCGACGATCCTTATACGAATTCGCCTAACAACAGCTTTGATCCAGCTATTCAAGATGCTGCTGAGGCGCTTTGGCAGGACTCGCAGCTTCATTTTGAAGTAGCGATTCTGCGTGACAAATTTTTAACAAATGCACAAGCGCTGTTGCATGGCGATCTTCATACGGGCAGTGTTTTCGTAACGCCTGAATCTACAAAGGTCATCGATCCTGAATTCGCTTATTATGGTCCAATTGGCTTCGACATCGGTGCTGTTATTGCGAATTTGCTTCTCAACTTTGCAGGGCAAGAGCATTGGAGCACGGATACAGAAACGAGAAATGACTTCCGTCGTTATTTGACCGATTCGGTGCGTGATGTGTGGAACCTATTCGATCAAAAATTCCGTGCATTATGGGATGAGTATGGTCTTGATCGTATTGCTTCTTCAACACCAGGCTATCAAGATTACTATATGAATCGTTTGCTGCAGGACGCTGTTGGTTTTGCAGGCTGCAAAATCGTACGTCGAATCGTCGGTTTGTCTCATGTAATCGATGTAGATCGTATCCCTGATGCAGCTGCTAAAGAGAAAGCTCAGCGCCTCGCTCTTGCTATTGGAACATCGCTGATTCGCAACAACCGCAATACGCAATCCATTGAGGAAATTATCGACGTTGCCTTATCACTTGCAAATAAATGATTGAACACAGAGAGGAAATGACACCATGACAACAAATAATTATGCTGGCTTGCAATCGGTTATCTGGACCGAAGACAGGCTTGATTTACTTGACCAACGGCTTTTGCCAGAAGAAATCGTTTATTTGCCTTTAACGACAGCAGAGGATGTATGGGAAGCGATTCGCCACTTAAAAGTACGCGGAGCTCCAGCCATCGGCATTTCAGCAGCTTATGGCGTCGTTCTGGGCAGCCGAGATGAGCAAACCACTGAGGCATGGCTCGCGCAAGTCGTCAAGCAAGCAGAATATCTCGCGACTTCAAGACCAACCGCTGTTAACTTGTTCTGGGCACTTGATCGCATGAAAGCCGCTGCCGCTTCTTACATCGAGAAAGGCTTGTCGCTTGAGGAAAGCAAAGCCGCTTTGCTAACGGAAGCAATCGCGATTCAAAGCGAAGATGAAGAAACAAACAGAATGATCGGTGAACATGCCCTATCATTGTTTAAAGATGATATGGGCGTATTGACACACTGCAATGCTGGCGGCTTGGCTACGGCTAAATACGGCACAGCTCTTGCACCCTTCTACTTAGCCTTGGAACGCGGTATTACACTGCGTGTATATGCTGACGAGACGCGTCCTGTCCTTCAAGGCGCTCGGTTAACAGCATTTGAACTGCAGCAGGCAGGCGTCGATGTAACGCTTATTTGCGACAACATGGCGGGTATGATTATGGCTAAGGGCTGGGTAGATGCGGTTATCGTAGGTACTGACCGCGTTGCTGCAAATGGTGATGTAGCTAACAAAATCGGAACGTACAGCGTAGCTGTACTAGCTAAAGCTCATGGCATTCCTTTTTATGTAGCAAGTCCTCTTTCCACAATTGATTTGAATACGCCGACTGGTTCTGAAATTCCTATTGAAGAGCGCAATGCGGAAGAAATTACAGAAGGCTTCGGCAAACGTACTGCTCCTCAGGGCATTAAAGTATACAATCCCGCTTTTGACGTAACGCCTAATGAATATGTAACAGCCATTATTACTGAAAAAGGCATCGTCCAAGCGCCATACGATGTTAACCTTCGCAAGCTGTTTGAATAATCATTAGATAATAAAAGCCCTAATCGGTTGTTCGCGGCATTCACGCGTACAGCTTGATTGGGGCTCTTTGTTTTCTTTTTGTTAAAGCATCAATTGGAGCGCTTCCGAGCCCTTCATGCCAACTACAACACCCTTTGTCTCTGCTGTTAAAGTAACGGATTCCAAAGGGGCTTCCATCAACTCTTCCAACGTTTTTACTCCGACAGCTCTGCCAGCTATAATTTCCCGGTCTTTGAGTCGCTCATTAAGCAGAGAAACATCAAGCGCACCGCACATAATATATCCTTTGTCCGTCATGATGGCGAGCAAAGTTGTTTTGGGCAGCTTCACTTCAACGCCAAGAACGGTTTCTCCATTCTCCAGTGTGAAAGGAACCATCCGCATCATATAGGATCCACCCCCTTCTTTTACATAATGTAAAAGGCAATGCACTGCAACATCAGTATATGCAAAAGTAAGTTTGCAGTGTTGGATGTTTGCTTATTTATGCAGTGGTTGAGGGGTGAAATCACAAATGCGGTCACAAACTTATTTCCATTCAATATCTTTAGACCATTTAAAAGTCATTTTCGCATACTTCTAAACACTTGTTTTAATATATTCGCTAATGTCGATATTCACTTTATTTATCCTCAAATTTATGTGGCTCAATAACAAAACTTTTTAAAATATATCCACACTTCATACAAATTACATGAGTAACATCTGATCCTAATGTTAGCATTTTTTTCATAGGGTATACTCTGGCT